>CAYVRN010000008.1:0-61052 GCA_964453855.1 uncultured Rhodobacterales bacterium | reverse complement strand
ACCGAGCCATCCACCGTTTCCAGTCCCACCAGTTTCCAGCGGTTCGGATCGGCCATATGGCTACGCTCCTGCGCGCGTTTGCCCAGGTAGTCCTCTTTCTTCTTCGAAATCGCCCAGTGCAGCATCAGATCCTGCGGGATCACGGTACCATCGGTTTCGTCGCCGATCATGATAAAGCCTTTCTCGGCCCGCATGACGTGCAGCGCTTCGGTGCCGTAAGGCATGACGCCAAACTCTTCACCCGCCGCCATTAACGCATCCCAGAAGGCCGCACCTTGGCTGGCTGGAACCGCAATTTCGTAGGACAGCTCGCCCGAGAATGAAATACGGTACACACGAGCGTCAAATTCGCCCAACTTGCCGTCTTTCCATTCCATAAAGGCCAGTGCGTCTTTGGACACATCCATACCGCCCAGCTTTTCCAAAACCTTGCGGGCATTCGGGCCAACGACTGCGATCTGGGCGTATTGCTCGGTCACGTTAGCGACGTACACCTTCATGTCCCACCATTCGGTCTGCAGCCACTCTTCCATATGGGCGTGGATGCGATCTGCGCCGCCAGTGGTGGTGTGGCACAGGAAGGTATCTTCGTCGATCCGCGCGACCACACCGTCGTCTGAAAGGAAACCGTTTTCGGAACACATCAAACCGTAGCGGCATTTGCCAGGTTTCAGGGTGCTCATCATGTTTGTGTAGAGCATATCCAGAAACTTGCCCGCATCCGGTCCTTTGACAATCAGCTTGCCAAGGGTCGAGGCATCCAGCATGCCCACCGAGTTGCGGGTCTGGTTGATCTCGCGCTCGACCGCCTGCGCATTGGTTTCACCAGCACGCGGATAGCAGTAAGGCCGCTTCCAATGGCCCACCGGTTCATAGAACGGGTTATGCGCATCGTGCCAATCCTGCATCGGAGTGCGGCGCAGTGGTTGGAATACATCGCCGCGCGCCTCGCCCGCAATCGCGCCCATCGAGATCGGCGTGTAGGGCGGACGGAACGTGGTGGTGCCGGTCTGCGGGATCGGCTGGTTCAGCGCGCCCGACAGGATCGCAAGACCGTTGATGTTAGAAAGCTTGCCCTGATCGGTCGCCATGCCCAACGTGGTATAACGCTTGGTGTGCTCGACGCTTTCATAACCTTCGCGGGCCGCGAGCTGCACGTCCGAGACTTTCACGTCGTTCTGCGGGTCCAGCCACATTTTCGTTTTCAGCTTCATGGAAGCGCCCTGAGGCATCATCCACACGGCTTCCATAGCCGTTTCGTCACGGGCATCGCCCGCCGGAGCTTTTGGCGCTTTGGTGCCTGCGGCCCCTGCCCCCGCGTTTGTTGCATCGGCAAGTACGTCGCCCAATCCCAGCACACCCGAGGCGGTACCTGCGGTGCTCACAAACGGTTGACCATCGTCACCAGTGGGCGCGCGGTTAGGATCGGGGCGGAAAAATTGATCGGCTTCGTCCCAAATCAGCTTACCGCCACAATGCGACCAAAGGTGCACGACCGGAGACCATCCGCCCGACATCGCAACGCATTCGCACGCGATGCTTTCCAGAACAGCGCCTTCGCCAGCTTGCAGTCCAATCGCCACGCCTTCTACGCGCTTGCTGCCTTTGACCTTGACCACGGCTTTGCCGTTTTCAACACGGATCCCCATTTCGCGTGCTTTGTCGGCCAAAGCGCCGCCGCCGTTTGCACGGGCGTCGATGATCGCGGGCACTTCCATGCCTAGCTCTTTCAGGCTGATCGCGGTGCGGTAGGCATCGTCGTTATTGGTGACAACCACAGTACGGTCGCCAATGCTGACGCCCCAGTTCACTGCATAATCGCGGACCGCTGATGCCAGAAGCACACCCGGTACGTCGTTTCCTGCAAAGGAAAGCGGGCGTTCAATGGCCCCGGTTGCCGTCACAATGTGGCCGGCACGGATGCGCCATAGGCGGTGACGCGGGCCTTTTTCATCAGGGGCATGATCGCGCAGACGTTCGTAACCCAGTACATAACCGTGGTCATAAACGCCCGAAGCCATCATACGGCTGCGCAGGGTGACGTTCTCCATCGCCTCAAGCTCGGCCACCGTGGCGTCGATCCAGTCAGCCACTGGCTGGCCGTCAACAGTGCCGCCGTCAACCGCCGCACGACCACCCCAATGTGCGGTCTGCTCCATCAGCAGAACCTTTTTGCCCGACGCCGCCGCAGCTTTTGCGGCTTGCAGACCGGCAACCCCGCCACCGACAACAACAACATCGGCAAAGAAATAGAAGTGTTCGTAGGTGTCGGCGTCTTTCAGTTCTTTGTCAGGCGCTTTACCCAGACCGGCAGACTGACGCACGAAGGGTTCGTAGATGTGCTTCCAGAAGCTGCGCGGATGAATGAACATCTTGTAATAGAAGCCCGCCGGCAGGAAGCGCGCGAGGTAGGTGTTGATTGCGCCCACGTCGAATTCCAGCGTCGGCCAGTGGTTTTGCGAGGTGACTTTGAGACCATCAAACAACTCGGTCGTGGTGGCGCGCTGGTTGGGTTCGAATTTCGACCCCTCGCCCATGTTGAATAGCGCGTTAGGCTCTTCCGCGCCGCTGGCAACCACCCCCCGCGGGCGATGGTATTTGAACGAACGGCCGACCATCATCTGATTGTTGGCCAGAAGCGCCGAGGCGAGCGTGTCGCCTTCGTAGCCCCTAAGGCGTTTGCCGTTGAAGCTGAACTCAACAGCTTTGGATTTGTTCAGAAGGCGACCGCCTGTGGCTAAACGTGTGCTCATATTTCAAACCCTTTGTTTCGGGCGGAGAGTGCCGGGGGCTGCCTGCCCCCGGACCCCCGGGAGTATTTCGACCAAGAAGAAGATCAGGAAAATTCGCGCCATTTCCAATCGGGGTGTTTGGCGGAAACCTTGTCTTTGATCTCTTGCGGGATGTCCGAGGTCTGGGCGGTGTAGGTGCCGAAAACCTCGAGTGTCATTGTATCGCGGGCGGCGTGGAACCACTTGCCGCAGCCGTTCACGTGGCGCCAGCGTTCGAAGTGGACCCCTTTGGGGTTTTCACGGGCGAAGAGGTAATCGTGAAACTGGTCATCATCCGAGCCGGGGCCGTAGCGCTTGAGATGCGCTTCGCCGCCGCCGTGAAATTCGGTTTCTTCGCCTTTTACGCCACAGTAGGGGCATTCTAGGATCAGCATCGCTTTATCCTTTCGGTGGAAGGCTGGCGGCATGCGCCAGCGAGAATTCAGTGAGTTTTTGACGAAGGGCGTCGTCGTTGACGCTGCCGCTGTCGAGTTCGACCATGCCGCCCATTTTGCGACCGGTGAAGGAAAGTGGGCTGGCGCCCAGTTCCAGAGCCTCGGCCTCGCGGGTTTTGCCGACACGGTACATGGCACCGTCTTTGGTGACGCCGCAGACCATGTTGCCATGAAGCATGAAGGCCAGCCCGCCGAACATCTTCTTTTCGTCGAGGCCGGGCTGGAAGCCGAGATCGGCGCGCATGGTTTCGGCTATGGTTTCAGAGAAGGACATGGTTTTCCTTCCTTGAAAAAGCAACATTCATCCATAAGCTGTACGCATGGATAGTATTGTTCTCGTTGTCGCTTTGGTATTTTTCGCGGGTGTTGCGATTGCAGTCTATGAGCATCGGAAAAAGACAACGCTTTTGAAGCACGACTTTAACCAAAGCACCCAAAAACAAACCGAAACCGACCGCGAACTGGAACGCTCGCGTCAGGGGATGAGCGAAGCGCACATCCGATCCGGTTTGCACGACAATTTCCATCAGTGAGCCACCCCAGCAGCCACACTCTCGTCGATGAATTTACCCTCTTTAAAGCGCCACATGCTGAACTCTTCGGTCAGGGGGGAATGCCCCTTGGCCATTAGTTCCGCCATGGCCCAGCCGGACCCCGGAATAGCTTTGAAGCCGCCGGTGCCCCAGCCGCAGTTGACGAACATACCCTTGATCGGTGTGGCCGAGATGATGGGCGAGCGGTCGCCTGTTACATCCACGATACCGCCCCATTGGCGCAGCATTTTCAGGCGCGAAACCATCGGGAAGGTTTCAATCAGGGCGCGGACGGTTTCCTCGATATGGTGGAAGCTGCCACGCTGGGTGTAGTTGTTGTAGCCGTCTGTGCCGCCGCCGATGACCATTTCGCCCTTATCGGATTGGCTCATGTAGCCGTGGACGGTGTTGGCCATGACGACCACGTCCATACAGGGTTTGATCGGCTCGGACACGAGCGCCTGAAGGGCGACGGATTCCATTGGCAGGCGGAAGCCCGCCATTTTCGCCAGATCAGCCGAGTGGCCTGCCACGACGCCGCCGATTTTGTCGCAATCAATCGCGCCTTTGGTGGTGTCAACGCCCACGACTTTGCCGTCTGCGGTGCGGATGCCCGTGACTTCACATTTCTGGATGATGTCCATGCCCATGTCGGAACAGGCGCGGGCATAGCCCCATGCAACCGCATCGTGACGCGCAGTGCCGCCGCGCGGCTGCCAAAGTCCGCCCAGTACCGGATAGCGGGGGCCATGCAGATTGATAATCGGCACGATCTCTTTCACACGCTGCGGGCTGATGAATTCCGTCGCCACCCCTTGCAGAGCGTTTGCGTGGGCGGTGCGCTCGTAGCCGCGCACCTCGTGCTGGGTTTGGGCCAGCATGATCACTCCACGCGGGCTGAACATCACGTTGTAGTTCAAGTCCTGCGACATGGTTTCATAAAGCGAGCGGGCTTTTTCATAGATCGCCGCCGAAGGGTCCTGCAGGTAGTTCGAGCGGATGATCGTTGTGTTCCGGCCCGTGTTACCGCCGCCCAGCCAGCCTTTTTCAATGATGGCGACATTGGTGATGCCGTAGTTCTTGCCAAGATAATAGGCCGTTGCCAGACCATGTCCGCCGGCACCAATGATGACGACGTCGTATTTTTTCTTTGGCTCGGGGCTGCGCCAGGCGCGTTCCCAACCGGTGTGGTAGCGGGCTGCTTCACGAGCAACAGCGAAAACTGAATAGCGTTTCATAGGCATCGAATCCGTTTTGGCGGTGTGGATCTGGTTTGGACCTATTCGCATATATAGCGGATACTGACAGCGTCACAAAACCACGCAGTTGCGACATGTGGAACTCAATCTGACATTTCCCCTTTTTTCCCGAGGTCCGGACGACTACATCTAGGCGAAACATCCTGAGGAGCGCATATGACGTTTTGGATCATTTCAGTAGCCATCGCGCTTGTCGTTGCGCTTTTTATGGCGCGCGCGCTGCTTGTCGGTGGAAAGACCGATGAGCACCCCGCCGCCTATGACCTGCGTGTCTACCAAGACCAGCTGAAAGAGGTGGATCGGGATCTGGAACGCGGCATTGTCAGCGTCGAGGATGCAGAACGTGCCCGAACCGAGATTTCGCGCAAGATTTTGGCCGCGGATGCCAAGCTGAAAGAGGTTGAGCAGTCAGGAGATTCCGGCGCCGGACGATCGCCACTGGTCGTGCTGGTGATTGCCGTGGTGTGCATCGGGGGCGCTTTGGGTGTGTACTGGCAGCTTGGCGCGCCGGGATACGGGGATTACGGAATCAAGTTCCGGATTGCCGAAGCACAGGACATCCGAGAAAACAGACCGACTCAGGCGGATATCGAAAGCGGCTTGCCGAACCTGCCTGCGGACAATGGGTTCCCCGCCGATGTGCTTGAACTGATCGAGAAGCTGCGTCAGGCGGTGGCCAACAATCCGGACGACATTCAGGGGCTAACGTTGCTGGCGTCGAATGAAGCGCGCTTGGGTAACTTTACCGCCGCTTATAATGCACAAGCTCGCCTGATTGAGGTCAAAGGCGCTGATGTGACAGTCGAAGACTATGTCACTCTGGGTGAATTGCTGATCCTTGCTGCGGACGGTTATGTCTCTCCGGAAGCGGAAGCCGCTTTGACGCGCGCCTTACGTATGGACGAGAAACACCCAGTCGCACGGTACTATATGGGCTTGTTAATGGCACAAACGGGTCGCCCAGATGTGACCTTCAGGGTGTGGCGTGAATTGCTGAACGAAGGGCCCGAGAATGCGCCTTGGATTGCACCGATCCGCTCGCAAATCATGGATGCGGCGGCATGGGCAGGCGTGGACTATGAATTGCCACAGGTGGCCCCGATTGCCGGTCCAAGCGCCGAAGATATCGCTGCGGCCGGCGAAATGGACGCCGAAGACCAACAGGCCATGATCCGCGGAATGGTTCAACGCCTGTCGGATCGTCTCGCCAGCGAGGGCGGTTCGGCGACGGAATGGGCACAATTGATCTCGGCCTTGGGTATTCTGGGCGACACAGATCAAGCACGCGCGATCTGGGCAGAGGCTCAGGCGGTGTTTGCCTCTGATCCGGCTGGTTTGGAACAAGTGCGTGCAGGTGCCCAGCGCGCCGGAGTGACTGAATGATCTTCGACGACTTCGAAGAGTTCGCAACGTCGCTTCCGCAGATGAAGGCCATTGCAGGGCTGGATTTGGGGACGGTCACCATTGGCGTGGCGGTCAGCGATACTTTTTTGTCCGTTGCTACTCCGCTTGAAACCATAAAGCGCAAGAAGTTCACCGTTGACGCCGAAAAGCTGCTGGCCATTTGCAACGCGCGTAGCATCGGCGGATTGGTTCTGGGACTGCCGCGCAACATGGACGGCACCGAGGGACCACGCTGTCAGGCGACCCGCGCTTTTGCCCGCAACCTGTCGCGGTTGACCGAAGTTCCAATCAGCTATTGGGACGAGCGTTTATCGACCGTTGCCGCCGAAAGAGCGCTTCTTGAGGCTGATACGTCACGAAAACGTCGCTCTGAGGTCATCGACCATGTCGCGGCCTCATATATCCTGCAAGGAGCTTTAGACCGGTTGGGCTATTTGAGGCGGCAGGCATAATGGACGACATCTGGAAACGAGACGAGATACAGAGCCCCTGTGTCAAAATTTGCGTCGTGCATCCCGAGGCGCGCATTTGCACGGGGTGCTATCGTTCAATCGAGGAAATCGCAGGCTGGGGGCGCATGACGAACGAAGAGCGTGCCAGCGTCCTCAACGACCTGCCCGCACGGTCTGGCCAGCTTAGAAAGCGCCGCGGTGGACGTCGGGCCAGAGTTGGGTAAAGCCTAGTTGAAATAACCGGTGCGTACGACGGTGATCTGATGCGCGCGTAACGCATTTTGGTCACCGCCCCCTTCGACTTCCGCAACACGCGTGCCGTCCAGATAAACAGTGCCCGAGTGGCGAACCCCGTCATAGTGATCAATCGTGATCGTCCCTGCCCCGGAATAATCCTCGGGGATCAGGACGACCAAGGCATCTGATCCCGCTTCGTATTCATCCACCCGCACCGGATTGTTCGGATCAATCCAGGACCCGAGTGTCAAAACATCGTCACCTTCGCCACCGCGAATAAGATCACCCGAGCCCGCGATGATTGTGTCGGTGCCTTCGCCGCCAACTAAGGTATCCGGATCGAAAATATCCTGTCGGTCAAAAAACAGATCGTAAGCGCTGTCTCGCACACCGAGAATCAAATCGTCGCCCAAACCGCCGCGCATTGTGTCGGCACCGGCGCCGCCTTCCAGAAAGTCATTGCCGGCCCGACCAAGGATCAGATCACTGCCCTCTTCGCCCAAAAGGGTGTCGTCGCCATTGCCGCCATCGATCACATCCGAGCCGTCCCCGCCCATGACCAGATCAAAGCCCGCGTCTGCGTCGATGGTGTCTTCACCCGCTCCGGCAAAGATTTCTTCGTCCGAGGACGTCGAACGGATCACGTCATCTGTGTCGCTGCCTGTGATGGTGTCAGGCTCACTTTCGGCGGAGTGCGGATCGTCATCAGAGGAAAAGTCGTCAAAACTGTCTGGCAAAATACCATCCAGAGCGCCTTCAAAATTGAACACGTCAAATGCAATACCAAGCAGTACAAGACCGGCGATTGCCGATAAAACCAACATGGCACCCCCCGAAATCCACCCTGATGCCTTCGGGCAGGTTAACAAATACAAAACATCTTGGGTAGAGTTATGAATGCGCGCGGCTTGATTGCACTAGTAAACCCAACAATGACCCTCAGAAACTCATGATCGTTTCCAATTCAATCATTTTGGGCACGCCTAGGGGGTGGTCAGCCAGCTTTGCGGATCAGGAAACACGGGCCGAAAATAGGCGATACGTCGTCCAAGCGGATTATCACCGGCCGCCCAAGGCGCAACACCGTGCAGGCTCATGCGGTGCATCACCACCGCCTGTCCTGGCTGTGCTAGGATTTCCACACGCTCACATTCATCGAAAACGCGCTTGCGTGTCTGCTGATAGATGTCCGTAAAATCAACCGACGGCCAGTCTTTTGGCGCCAGATCACCTAGCTGATCGCGGAACATGTCCTGAAATATCCGGTGACTTCCCTGCCAAACCACCAAGGGACTGGCATCACGATCACTGTGATTGAGCGGCAATCCAAGGATATAGGCATGATATTCGCCAAGATGTCGTCGCCGGTTTGCTCCGGTCGCGTGCAACCCGTCAACATGCGCGGCGTCACGGGTCTTGCGATAGCGGAACGCCGCCTCGGTTTCGCCCTCGCGCGGCTTGGGATAGCCCGGATATACGACCGACAACTGGGCCGGATGCAAAGGGAATACATCCCCTGCATATGCTGTCAGATCGTCGGCAACGGGACCGCCCAGCGGCACATCACCCGCCTGCCCTTCTGGCCCCGTTGGCAGCGCATCAACGCCAACAAACCACGTGCCCTGACAGACCAGCCACTTGTCCCGCAACTCTGGATTCAAAAGCGCGTCATGGGACAGATTTAACGCAGCCTCGGCCCAGCGGCAGACTTCGGGTGCCGCATCGTAAACGGCCACGCCATTTTTGAAGAAGTCACCCCTCACCCCAGCGCCTTGAACAGCATGTTGACTGCAACCAACACAAGAAACCCCCCAAACACCCGCTTTAGCGGTTTCGGGTCCATCGCATGCGCAATCTTCACGCCCAAGGGCGTGGTGATCAGCGTCATGGAAATAATCACGGCAAAGGCAATCAGATTGACTGCGCCAATGGTATACGGAGGACGGCTTTCCACGCCGACGTCCATGAACAGGAACCCGATGACAGAGGGCACCGCAATCACGACGCCAAAGCCTGCGGCCGTGGCCACTGCCCTATGAATGGGGGTATTGAAAAGGGTCATCAAAGGCACGCCAAAACTGCCACCACCGATGCCCATCAGGACCGACAGAAAACCCACGAGCGGGGAAAGAACAAACTTGCGAGGGCCCTTTGGCATCTCTTGCCCCAACCGCCATTCCGAGCGGCCAAACAGAAGGTAGCTGCCGATGATGATGGCCAAGCAGCCAAACAAAACTTGAAGACTTTGCGACCGTAACGAAGCCGCCACGGACATACCCAAAATCGCCCCCACAGCGATACCCGGGGCCCATGTTTTCAGAATTTCCCAATCCACCGCCCCTTTTTTGTTGTGGCTCAGAACCGAACGCACAGACGTGACGATGATGGTGGCCAGCGATGTGGCAAGACACACCTGCATCAATTGCGCACCTCCGTACCCCAGCGTTTCGAAGGCGTAGTAAAAGGCTGGCACCAGAACGATGCCGCCGCCAACGCCAAGCAGCCCGGCCAAAACGCCTGCGAAGGCGCCGATGAAAAGAAGAGTGATCAACATCGACAGCAGAAGAGAAATCTCGGGCATGTGGGATCCAGACATTGTAGCTTTGCCACTTGCTATCCGTGGTTCGCCGAAAAGTAAAACGCATTGCGTCTCTGGACAGTCACCGGCTGCCGTGGTGAATGGCATGTATGACGCATGGCACCTCTCCTTCCCTGACAAACTGGCTTCACCTTCTGATCTTAGGTGTCGTTTGGGGCGCGACCTTTATGGTCATCTCGGTTGCTCTGGAAGGATACGGCCCGATCACCGTGGCTTGCGCAAGAACCACCTTGGCGGCGCTTTCATTGCTGGGTCTGATGGCCGTCCGTCGCACGCCTTTGCCCAGCAGAGAAACAGCCCGCTACATTGTCTCAAGCGGTTTGCTGTCCACCGCCATTCCCTTCATCGCCCTAAGCTGGGGTCTGCAATACGTCCCATCGTCGTTTGCCGGCATTTCCATGGCTTGCGTGCCCTTGTTCGTTTTGCCCATAGCGCATTTTTTCTCGGACGAGCGGCTGACAACGCGGCGGGGTATTGGCGTAGTGATCGGATTTGCCGGTGCGCTTGTTTTGATCGGACCGGACGCCCTGTCATTCGGCAGTTTGACGGTTTCGCTGGGACAACTGGCCTGTTTGTTTGCCGCGCTTTGCTACGCGATCTCGTCCGTTCAGATCCGCAATTGTCCGCCGGTTGATCCGTTGGCGATTGGTGCGTTTTCACTGCTTGTGGGGTCGGTTGTGTTGATCCCGCTTATGTTGATCTTCGAGGGGATTCCTGGCTGGCAAGGCGTGCGCTCGGGCTTAGCCATTCTTATACTGGGATTTTTGCCGACAGCGTTTGCGACCGCTTTGCGCATTCTTATCATCAGATCCGCAGGGGCGGTATTTATGACGCTTGTGAACTACCAGGTGCCTTTGTGGTCATTGGCCTATGGGGTCTTGTTGCTGGGGGAAAGCGCTCCGCCCAGCTTGATACTTGCGTTGGTTTTGATCTTTGCGGGCCTGTTCACCAGCCAATTCGGCGCGTTGAAGCGTCTTTTCTTCAAGTAGTAACAGCCATGTGCAACGCAAGCGCTTGGGCCGTTTCCTTCACGTCATGCACGCGCACCATCTGCACACCCTGAGACACCCCGGCCATAGCAACAGCCACAGACCCCGGCGCGCGGTCTTGCGCGTCTGGGGCATTTCCTAGGGTCCCAATAAACCTTTTTCGGGACGCGCCCAAAAGGATCGGGCAGCCGATGGTGTGAAACAGCGAAAGCCCTTTAAGCAGCGTCAAATTATGCTCAAGCGTTTTTCCGAACCCGATGCCGGGGTCGATCATAACCCGTGATCTTGGGATACCGGCGGCCTCGGCCTCGCGAACTTTGTGTTCAAGATAATCATAAACATCCAAAAGCACGTTGCCGTATTGAGGGTTTTTTTGCATCGTGGCCGGATCGCCTTGGGCATGCATCAAACAGACCGGAGACCTTGTTTGGCTGACGACCCCCGCCAAGTCAGGATCAAAGCTGAACGCCGCAACATCATTCACAAGGTTTGCGCCGGCCTTCAATGCCTCGGCTGCGACCCGAGACTTGCGGGTATCAATCGAGATCGGCACGGTGCTCGCCCTGCGTATCGCTTCGATGACCGGAGCCGTGCGCTGGATCTCCTCGGTGATCTCAACATCGACCGCCCCCGGTCGCGTAGATTCACCGCCGATATCCAGAATATCGGCACCGTTTTCGATCATGAACTGTGCCTGCTGCACGGCTTTGTCGGCAGTATTGTGCTGCCCGCCATCCGAAAAGCTGTCAGGTGTAACGTTCAAGATCCCCATAATCTTGGGATAATCCATCGTAAGACCTGCGATAGCAGGGCGCTCAGAAGTTATCCGCGTCAAAACGTCAGCGCTTAACTCGGTAGCGGCTATGCGCTCGGAAGGTTTGTCACGGCGCATGACTTCGACATGGGTGAACCATGCCCAGCCGCCGGCAATAGAATGCGCCTTTAGGGGACGGAAGGCATCAGTTGATGCGATCGGGCGGTAATACTCGGTCATATCAATTACAGAGGCAAAACGGCGTCATCGACGCTTGAGGTAACGGTTTCAATCGAAGTATTGGCTGCGTCCCCGCCAACAACAATCAGCTTTTGCGCTTGCATTTCTGCAGAAAACCACGCGGCAAGCGATTGGGCGTGTTTTGGATCAAACACAGGCACCTCGACGCTATCCAACACCAGCTTCGACGGAGCCCACACACTTAACTGGCCGTGCTTCATGCCCCAGTCCAGCTCGGTCTTGCTGCCGACAACCACACAACGCGGGTCCCGTGCGGCCAAGAGCCACGCGTTTTGTTCCATCGACAAAAGCCCCACATGCAGCCCGATGCTGCCTGATTCATCAACCGGGACAGAATCCGCCATGCCCAAAGACAAAATCACCGGCTTGGACGCCGCGGCAAGCTGATCTAGCCATGCCCCAAGATTGTCCGAGCACAGCGCCGCATTCGACAAATATACGACAACGGGCGACGGGACCTCTGTCGCTACGTGAACCGGCGCATGGTCCTGTCGGGACCTGACGATTTCCACCCCAAGCTTCCCCGGTCCGCGATCCAGCTTTTCAATACGCACAAACACGCGCAATGCCTGTGGTTCCAGCAAAATCCGATCTGCCACACGTTCTGCAAGCGTTTCCAAAAGGTTCAGACGCTCAACAGCCATTTCCGCCGCAATCGCCTCGGTGACCCGATCATAGGACAGAATATCGTCCACATCGTCCGTATCCGCCCCACTTGAGGGTCGGACCTCAACGACGACATTAAAGCTCATTCGTTGCTGTACACCGCGTTCGACTTGAAAGGCACCGATCTCGGCTTCGACGATGTGATCGCGCAAACTGATGCGATCTACTAACGGTCCCGAGATGGCTTTTGAACGTTCTTCGGGATGTCCAAAAGCTAAACAAACGTCGTCAGACATGACGGGCACCTCGGCTGAGTTAGTTCCTTTCCCTGCCCTTAACAGCACTTCCTGTCACGGACCAGAATGGAATTTTAGTTCTGAGATAGCCGGTCGGGTTCTTTGTAAAACAAATGCACGCCAATCGTGGCTGTGTTCACAAATTTGCGTGCCCAAGACGGGCTGACATAATCTGTGTGATAATAGGTGGCACCGTGGGTCAGAGGGCGGTCATCCATCTGCATCGACAGCCGCGCCACTTTGCCGACATTCGCCCAAGACCGCTTGTCGGAAATGATTTCAAGCTTTCCATCGCAGGTATAAGTGAACTGGCAACGGTATTTGCCGCGCCCGCTGCCCTGATTGACCACTCCGCAAATGGTTTCCGGAAACTTTGGGTCCTCAACACGGTTCAGAATAACTTCGGCCACTGCGAACTGGCCCATGACGGTCTCGCCTCGGGCTTCGAAATAAAGCGCTTCGCTTAGGCAGCGCCACTCTTTCCCGCCTTCCACAACCGGGACAGTGCGCAGGAATGCCTTTGAGTATATACCATTGCCATCGCTGGGAACGTACCCGCGTGCAAGGTGCCGGACCCCCTTGTCTGGCAAGGCCTGAGCCGCAGCCTCATGCGCCTGGGCCAGGTCTTTTAATCTCTCTTCCATGGTGTTGGCAGCCACAGTCGTGGCAACAAAGACGGCTAAAAGAGCAGCCACATAGCGGACAAACTTGTACATATCACTGTGTTTTCAGCCCCTGCGGAGACCATGCCCGCAAACAAGCGGCGTCTTTATAGACTTTATCCACATCCGTCTAGTCTATGGTGGGCATAGCTGGCATGCGTGTGGCTTTTGGCTAACGCTTGCCAGTTCCGATCCGGTCTTGAACGGCCAATTGAGCGGCGGCCAGTCGTGCCACAGGCACGCGGAACGGTGAACAACTGACATAGTCAAATCCGGCCTTGCGACAGAAGGCAATCGATTCAGGGTTCCCCCCGTGCTCGCCGCAAATGGAAAGCGTGATGTCCTCACGCGCCTTGCGTCCGCGTTGGGCGCCGATTTCAAGAAGCTCTCCAACGCCTTCGACATCCAGCGTGTGAAACGGATCTTCGGGGAATACCTCTTGCGACACATAACTGGACATAAACCGCCCCGCATCATCGCGCGAAAGACCGTAGGTCATTTGTGTCAGGTCGTTTGTCCCGAAGCTTAGGAAACTGGCATGTTGGGCAATTTCATCGGCCCTGAGTGCCGCGCGCGGCGTTTCGACCATCACGCCGAAACGGAAGTTGAAATCCACACCACGCTCGGTCCGGACTGCCGCAGCAACGGCATCAATGTTGGTTTTGACAAGTTCAACTTCGCGTTTTGCCGAAACCAGCGGGATCATAATCTCGGGGACAACAGGCTCTCCTGCTGCGCTGGCGTCAATCGTCGCTTCAAAGATGGCCCGCGCCTGCATTTCATAGATCTCGGGAACAGTGATCCCTAGTCTGACGCCCCGAAGGCCCAGCATGGGATTATATTCTTCCAGAATTTCGACGCGCCGAGTGACCTCGGACAGGGGTTTGTCCAAGGCTTCCGCAAGCAAATGCAGACTGGAACGATCCGACGGCAGGAATTCGTGCAGCGGCGGATCAAACAGACGGATACACACAGGTTGGCCCTGCATGATTTTGAATAGTTCCGTGAAATCGGCCCGCTGCATTGGCAGCAGCTGTTCCAGTGCGGATGCACGATCCTCGGGTGTATCCGCAAAGATCATTTCGCGCATCACAGTCAAACGATTGGCTTCAAAGAACATATGTTCGGTTCGGCACAAACCAATGCCCTGCGCATTGAAATTGCGCGCCGTTTGCGCATCGGCTGGAGTGTCCGCATTCGCGCGGACACCGATATCGCGAACCTCGTCCGCCCAGGCCATCAATTCGCGGAAATCCTCGTCCTGCGCGGCTTCAAGCATATCGGGCTTACCCGCCAGAACCTCACCGTTGGTTCCGTCGACGGTAATCAAATCACCCTCTTTGAATTCACGGCCATCGGCGGTTGTCAGCCGTTTCCGACGAATCTGGAACCGCAAATCCGAAGCACCAACCACACATGGAAGACCCAAGCCCCGTCCGATGACGGCCGCATGACTGGTCATGCCGCCACGTTCGGTCAAAACAGCGTTGGCGGCGTGCATACCGCGAATGTCTTCGGGGCTGGTCTCGCGCCGCACTAGCACGCAATCCTCGCCCCGCGCCTGCATCGCTTGGGCTTCAGCTGCCGAGAATACAATCTTACCCGTCGCAGCACCGGGGCTTGCCGCAATCCCGCTACCGATCCGGTCCCGTTTGGCTTCGGGATCGACCTGACGGTGAAGCATTTCATTCAGCGCGCGCGGCTCTATCCGCATCAGCGCCTCTTCTTTGGGAATAATGCCGTCATTCACCAAAGCAACAACGATCCGCACCGCCGCACGGGCCGACCGCACAACGCGCACCCCGTCCAGCAAATGAACCTGACCATTTTCAATGGTGAACTCGACCTGCATTTCCTCGCGTAGTTTACGACGCATGATTTCGGCGTATTGCTTCAGTGTAGCAAAGGCATCCGGCGCAACATCCTCAAGCGACTGGCCACGAGAATCACAACACAAATAAAGAGCCTTAGCGCCCGCCTTTAATGCGTCTCGCCCCTGAGCCTGTCGCTGATATCGGCCGCGGATTTGAGCCTCGCCTGACTTTTCGTTGACAAGCTGAATGACCCCCGCGCCGCTTTCGCCATGCCCGACACCAAGCGCCATTTGCTGAACGACCAAGCCCAATCCGGCATCCGCTGGGGCCCCTTTGGCCTGTCGCAATAGCCGCGCCGTGGTTCCGTTCCAGGCGCGGGCCATAGAGCGAAGAACCTCGGATAGCTGACGCCCCGGGTCCTGCGGGAACGGTTCGTCGGTTTCGTCCTCATAGGCGCGCAATGCATCGGTCAAAGACTGGGCGCTTTCATCCGGCGCGATATCGTCAAACATATCCGGATCAAGACGCGCCACATGGATCGAATAGCTTTGGACAAAACGGACATATAGACGGGTTGCGGCCTCTTTGCCGATCTTGTCACAAAGGGCAACATAGACCCCGTCGTTCATCCCGATATTCAAAATTGCGCCGGGACCACCCCAATCGGGATCTTCCGAGCTGGGACGCACACAAAGCAACGGATCGTCGCCAAAGGGTTCTAGCAATGCCGAGACATCTGGCGTCTGCCCTGCCGCAATTTGACTGACAGCGTCAAACGACATTGCAACCGTCGTAGGAACCGGCAAATCCAAACGCACCAAACGCTGCAAACACTTCGCCCGCCCGCCATGTGTGGATGTGGCGATCGGAGCGCTTGGGGTAACAAGGGTGATTCCCTTGTCAAAATTCTGCGGTGCGGCATTTTTTGTCATGTCCGCAGCATAAGCCTAATTACGGACATGACAAGAAAGGTTTACGAAACTTAACCTTCGATTTTGGTTAAATCCGCGACGGACAAGCAGGTCTGACGGATCCGGCTAAGAAGGTTCAGGCGATTGCGACGGATAATTTCGTTGTCCGAGTTGATTTGCACGGCTTCAAAGAACGCATCTATTGCACCACGCAAACCCGCCATTGCCGACATTGCGCTCAGGAAATCTTCTGCTTCCATCGCAGGGGCGATGACGGTGTCTGCCTCGTCCAGCGCTTTGAACAGAATACGCTCTTCCTCGGTCTCGGCAAATTTCACGTCCGCGCCAAAAGAGTATTCGACGCCGTCTTTCTCTTCCGCCTGGGTCAGAATGTTGTTCGCGCGCTTGAAGGCTTGAATCAGGTTCTCGCCGTCGTCCGTTTGCAGTGTTTCCGACAAAGCCACGGCGCGTCGCACAAGCAAAGCAAGATCGTCGTAGCCCGGCATCGCAAGACATGCATCGATAACATCGTGACGCAGTCCCTGATCGCGTAGATACACCTTCAAACGATCGTGGAAAAACGCCAAGAGGTCTGTGCTGACGTCGGGCAATTCGTCGGCAACAGCCCGCAAAACCGAGCCTTCAGCAGTCGAAGGGGCATCATCTTGCCCGTCGAACTTTTCAAAGACCATGCGGATAGCCGCCCCAAGAACGCCGTGATCCGCGATCTCGTCTACAACGTTTTGCATCGCTTCCAATTCGCGTTCGTCCGCGCCGCGTGCGTTCATCGAAATTTCATGCACCATCAATTGACCATCGATGAATTGATCCAGACTCATTCTGATGTCATTCGCCAGAATGATGCGGATCACGCCCAGCGCGGCGCGTCGTAGCGCAAACGGGTCTTTTGATCCTGTGGGCTTTTCGTCAATCGCCCAGAAACCCGTCAAAGTGTCCAGCTTATCGGCCAGCGCGACCGTGGCCGAAACCTTCTGTTCAGGCACATCGTCTGATGGACCCAATGGCTGGTAGTGGCTTTCGCAAGCCACGGCGACCTGAGCGTCAAAGCCCGCAGCCTCGGCATAGTAACGCCCCATAAGGCCCTGTAGCTCGGGGAATTCGTACACCATTTCCGAGCTCAGATCGGCTTTGGCGATCTTCGCGGCTTCAACACTCAGGTCAGTGTCCGCACCGGTTTTGGCAGACAGCATGCCCGCAAGCTGTGCGATCCGGTCGATCCGGTCTTTCTGGCTGCCAAGTTTATTGTGGAACGTGACATTGGCCAGACTGTCCAGCCACGGCTGCATTTTCTGCGACTTTGCAATGCGTAAATCGTTTTCCCAGAAAAATTTAGCATCTGACAAACGCGCAAACAGAACCTTTTGGTTTCCGGCTAGAATAGTCGCGCCGTTGTCCGCAGTTTCGCGGTTCGCCACAGTGATAAACCGTTCGATCCGGCCGGTTTTGGGATTTTTGACCGAGAAGAACTTTTGATGCTCTTTCATCGAGGTCTGCAAAACTTCCGGGGGAAGCCCCAGGAATGCCTCGTCAATCTCGCCCATCAGAACAACTGGCCATTCGACCAAGCCGGCAACTTCTTTCAAAAGACCGCGATCCTCGACCACTTCAAGGCCTGCGGCAAAGGCCATGTTCGTTGCATCGTGCCAGATTTGATCGGCGCGTTCCTCGGCGCTGAGAATGACCTTCGAGCGCTTCAGCTTGGCGGCATAGTCATCAAACCCGATGACGCGAAAGCTTTCGGGTCCCATGAAGCGGTGGCCGCGGGTGATATCTCCCGCCACGATCCCGTCGATATCAAGAGGCACGATTTCCGCCCCTGTTTCATCGGTCAAAATGCAGATAATCGAGTGCAAGGGGCGCACCCATCGCAAACTACCTGCACCCCAGCGCATGGACTTGGGCCACGGGAAATTGCGGATGGTTTTTTCCAAAACTTCGGCCACGATCTGGGCCGCAGGACGACCGGGCTTGGTGATGGTGGCAAAATAGACTTGGCCCTTTTTGTCATCCCGCGCTTCCAAAGCGTCACGGGTCACGCCTGCACCACGCAGGAAGCCTTCGATGGCCTTTTCAGGAGCGTCGGTACGAGGACCTTTGCGCTCTTCACGCACGGTCGGGGATTCTTTGGTCAGACCTTCAACCGCCAATGTCAGACGACGAGGCGTAGAAAAAGCGCTGGCCCCTGCATAGGTCAATCCTGCATCGACCATGCCGTCGGTGACAAGCTTGCGCAAATCCTCGGCGGCTTTGGCCTGCATGCGCGCCGGAATTTCTTCGGAAAACAGTTCAATAAGAAGATCAGGCATTAGTTTTCCCCTTCTTCGCGGGATGGGCACGCTTCGCCAACAGGATTACCGGCATAGTCGGTTTCGCCACAGTCATTCAGTTGGTGCCAGATAAAGGCTTTTCCGTCGTCCCGTACGACAATCACGCGGTCAACGCCGTAGTTGATGTTCTTTTCGCCAAGAAACGCCAAAGCCCGTCCGGCATGCAGATCGTCGGCAATTTGCTGAGCGTTAAAGCAATCGAACCAGTTTGGAGCCGTAAGCGGTTCTGCGCCTTCGTATATTTCAAAGGTTTCACTGAGCATCGCCAGAGAATGGGGCGTGGTAAAACATGCGCGGAACCGGATCGGAGAGCTGTCGGCGTCAATGCCTTCAAAGTCTTTCGCGATAATCCGCTCTTGTGCGCCGCCGTAGCGGGTCATGACGACGCCATTTTCAGGCGCTTTTGCCGGTTCGTAATATGCGTAGACCTGCAAATAATACATTGCAGCGCCTGCAATCAAAGATATTGCCACGATGATACCTGCTAAGATTTTTCCGGTCATGCTGATGCCGCCTGTTCAGCGACTCCACCCGCTTCGGTCTGCACAAAGGCATCTGCACATTTCTTGGCCAGCGCACGCACGCGTCCGATATAGGCCTGACGTTCGGTCACCGAAATCACACCGCGAGCGTCCAGAAGATTGAACATGTGGCTGGCCTTGATGCACTGGTCATAGGCCGGATGCACCATGATAATGCGTTTGCCTGTTTTCGGGTCAATGTGGTCCTGAGAAAGAATTTTCTCGCACTCGGCTTCGGCCTCTTCGAACTGACGTAGCAGCACTTCGGTGTTGGCGACATCAAAGTTCCAGCGCGAATATTCCTGCTCGGTCTGCCGGAACATATCCCCGTAGCTTAGAGCAATCGGGGTCTGTGGATCGTTGTATGGCATCTCCATCACGTGATCGATGCCCAGCACATACATGGCCAGACGTTCCAAACCATAGGTCAACTCACCAGATACCGGATGGCAATCATGCCCGCCAACCTGTTGGAAGTATGTGAACTGGGAAACTTCCATGCCGTCGCACCAGACCTCCCAGCCAAGGCCCCATGCACCAAGCGTCGGGCTTTCCCAGTCGTCTTCAACAAAGCGGATATCGTGCATCGTCATATCAATGCCGATGGCCTCGAGCGATCCAAGATAGAGCTCTTGCAAATCTGGCGGGCTTGGCTTGATCAGGACCTGATACTGATAATAATGCTGCAGTCGGTTCGGGTTTTCGCCGTACCGCCCATCAGTCGGGCGACGCGAAGGTTGAACATAGGCCGCAGCCCAAGGTTTTGACCCCAGCGACCGGAGCGTTGTTGCAGGGTGAAATGTTCCAGCCCCGACCTCCATATCGTAAGGTTGTAAAACGGCGCATCCCTTTGCAGCCCAGTAATTCTGAAGCCGCAGGATGATTTCCTGAAAACTGCGTGGTTTCGAACTTGCCTCGGCCATAGTGCCTGCCCTTCGCTGCTGTTCCGCCGCCTTCCTATGCAAGGGCGCGGAAAGGGTCAATTGCATGCAAGGGGAAACTTGACGTTCAAGTCCACCTGACACCATAGTGCCGCGAAATATTTGGGGCAAACGGTAAGGTAATCATGTTGCGCAGGCTAATTTTCGTTCTCATCGTCACTTTCGTTGGCGCTGCTCCGTCGTGGGCGCAACAAAAGGGCACCTGGATTCAAGTGGAGGCCAAAGCGACAGAAGCGGAAGCAATGGAACGCATCAGCGTTTACAGCGCGATCATGCCCGAAGTTGGCGGATTCGAGTTGACGAACGGTTGGTTCGCTGTGGCCATCGGCCCGTTCTCGTCACTGGAAAGTGAATTCCTAATCGCCCAGTTTCGCAGAACCGGTCTGATCCCGCCTGACAGCTACATTTCCTCGCCCGATCAGTTCGTCCGTCAGTTCTACCCGCCACAAGAGGCTGACCAGACGCAATTGGCTGACGAGAATCCTCCGAAGACCACCCTGCCGGATCTGGAAGCCGAAGCGCAGATCAAAGAAGGGGCTGCGCTGGCTGAAGAAACGCTTTCCGAAGCCCGCGCCAGTGAGTCTGCGTTGACCCTTGAGCAGAAGAAAGAATTGCAGACCGCATTGAAATGGGCCGGGTTCTACACCAGCACCATTGACGGGCTATTCGGACGCGGAACCCGCGCGTCGATGGGGAACTGGCAGCAGGCAAAAGGCTATGATGACACGGGCGTTCTGACGACCCGCCAGCGTGCTCACTTGCTTTCCGAGTATTACGCCGTTCTAAACGGGCTGGACATGGGACCCGTGACAGATGCAAAGGCAGGTATAACCGTGGATATGCCCCGCGCAGTCGTGAGCTTTGACGGATACACAGCCCCCTTTGCCCATTACCGTTCCCCGAACGGGTCAGAAGCGCAGGTTCACCTGATCAGCAGACCCGGTGATCGGGGCACGCTTTATGCACTGTTTGACGTGATGGAGGGGTTAGAGATTGTTCCGCTTGAGGGGTACCGAAAGAAGAACCGCAACAACATCATTCTGACCGGCCAGAACGACCGCATCCTGTCCCACACCGAGGCCTATCTGGACGGCGGATTGATAAAAGGTTTCACACTGGTTTGGCCTGCCGACCGCCCCGAGCAAGCTGAACGCATTATTGAACGCATGGCGGCAAGCTTTTCGACCACGTCGGATGTTCTGGCCAGAGGTGAAGGATTGGCGATAGAACAAGGCCAAGACAGCCTGGCCGGGCTTGAGGTGCGCACACCCAAGCTGGTGCGCAGTGGCCTGTTCATCAACCGTGACGGCTATATTCTAACCTCAGCCGACATCGGCCCTGTGTGTTCGTCCATCGAAGTGCAAAACGAATTGAGATACACACTGGTCGGGCACTCGGAGGAGATGGGGCTTTCTGTACTCGCCCCTCTTCAGCCCGTCAGCCCCAGAGATTTCGGACGCATTCGTGCCTCGGGCACTCAGAACGGGTCGAAGATCTCGGTTGCGGGC
This sequence comes from uncultured Rhodobacterales bacterium, assembly GCA_964453855.1. Classification (GTDB taxonomy): domain Bacteria; phylum Pseudomonadota; class Alphaproteobacteria; order Rhodobacterales; family Rhodobacteraceae; genus JASMHC01. The sequence goes on along the minus strand of CAYVRN010000008.1, from coordinate 39,731 downwards.
TATCCTTATGGCGGAATGCTTGGCGCACCGTCGTTGACGCACGGGACTATCGCGGCGTTGACAGGATTGAACGGAGAAGAGCATTTGGATCGTCTGTCTCTTAGCCATTTCCCGACGGATGCAGGGGGCGCTGTTCTTGGTCTTGGTGGCGAAGTTGTCGGCGTCCTTGCGCCGCGTGGCGACGAAACCGTGCGCAGCCTTCCCAGCGATGTAAGCTTTATGACAGACAATCAGGCGATCATTTCGTTCCTGAAGGAAGCCAATGTTGCGCACGCTTTGAACTTGGCCTTGGTCCCAAAAGACCCGATCGAGATCGAACGCTTTGCCCGCGATATCGCCATCTGGATTGAATGCTGGGAGTGATTAGAATGCTGTTCACGAACGCCAGAAGCGGGGCGTGAACAGCACCAACACAGCCATGATTTCCAAACGGCCTGTCAGCATTGCTGCGATCAGAATCCATTTTGCAGTGTCATTGAGCGAGGAAAAGTTGCCCGCTGGCCCAATCGTGTCGCCCAATCCGGGGCCAATGTTCGCAATGGCGGTGGCCGCACCGGAAAGCGATGTGATGAAGTCCAAGCCAGTCAAGTTCAATGCAACCGCGATCAGCCCCATCAGAACGATGAAAAAGGCAAAGAAACTCATGACCGAGTTTAGGGTTTCGTCGTCAACCGGCCTGCCTGCATAGCGCGTGCTGAACACACCATGAGGCGAGTGGATACGCTTGACCTGAGCGACGACTGCGGAAAACAGGATTTGATACCGAAATATTTTCACCGAACAAGCCGTTGATCCTGCGGTACCGCCGATCAGACCGATGAAAAAGAAGATCGTTATAAGGAATGGACCCCAGTTCATATAGTCCACACTGGCATAGCCAGTCCCGGACATGATCGACGTGATGTTGAACAGACCTTCCCGAAAAGCTTGTTCCCAATGGTGCGGAAATATCGAGGTAAGAACGAACGTTGTGACTAGAACTAAAAACAGGATCGTCGCCAAAAATGCGCGCGCTTGCGTGTCTGAAAAAATTGCAGAACTGTGCCCGTTCACCATCTGAACGTAACGCACAAACGGAAGTGCCGCCAAAATCATAAAGACCGATGCGATGTATTCCAGCGGCCCGGAAAAGGTTCCGAAGGACGCATCATATGTCGAAAATCCGCCGGTCGAGAGCGTTGTGAGTGCATGAACGATCGCGTCGAAGGGATCCATGCCGAAAATTGCGTAAAGAACCGCGCATAGCATGGTTAGGCCGACGTAGATAACCGAAATTTGACCCGCAATCTGTGTTGCGCGGGGTAGAATTTTACCCATCGTGTCAAAAGCTTCCGACCGGAAAACCTGCATACCACCCACCCTGAGTTCGGGCAAAAAAACCATGGCAACAACAATAATACCAATGCCGCCCAACCACTGAAGAATGCCGCGCCACAGCAGCAAGCCCCTTGGAAGCGTATCAAGGCCGGAAAAAACCGTAGATCCGGTTGTTGTTAATCCTGACATCGCCTCGAAAAAGGCATCCGTATAAGTGGCTTCAGTTGCGCCAAAGAAAAACGGCAATGCGCCGAATACAGGCAGCGCGACCCACACACCGGTGGTCAATAAAAACGTCTGCTGTAGTGTCAGACCTTCTTTGACTCCGTTTGAACAGGCCAGCGCGACCATTCCGCCGACGGAGATGGTCAGGATTCCACTTTCCAGAAACACCGGCCAATGGCCGTTTCCATCTGCAAAATCCAGCAGAAACGGGATAAGCATGGTCAGGCCCAGAACGGCCACCAGCAATCCAATCACATATCCTACAGGTCTGATATCCATGGCCGAAGGCTTGGCCACAGACGATCAGACTGTCAAGTTGCGTTTGGCATCAACCGACGTGAAACAGGGTGGTAAAAAGCTTGGGGTCAAGACTGTCTGCCGCAAAAGTCGGCCCTTCGGTCAGGATACTGACAGCATCGTGGCTGTGCAGACTTTCCTGATGGCTGGCCACAACGCGGAAATCACCGATCCGTGGGTCTAACTTCATCTGTTCGCAGAACAGACGCGCGGCATCTTCCACAAAGATCGGGTTTGCAGCGTTCAATTCGGCAAAGGCTTGCTCGTCCTCGCGCTTGACCATCACCTGCGTTTCTGTAGGAACGGCCTTGCGGCACATGTCGATCAGGTCTTCGAACCACAAGCGTTCGGGGCCAACCAATTCCGCGGACAGACGCGCGACAGACCGCTGCGAATGAGGAGTTGCCAGCTGACCGCGATATTGGCGAGCATGCTCTGACAGCTCTAGCGAGCACGGGCACGTGGACGAGTATACGTAATCCAGATGCATGATCCGCTTGCGCACGCCAGCATGTTCGATCAATTCCAGAGATATGTCGTAGTATTGATAACCAGACAGCCCCGAGCGCAATGAGTTCACGCGCATGGGATAGGAAAACCGCATTTGAATGCGAGCATCAAAGCTTTCTAAGTCGTCCTTGTAGGAATCCAAGGCCGAGGAGACCACATCAAAGCTAAACGTCTTTTCGGAATGGCCGTAAAAGCTGCGCATGATGCGAGACATGTTGATGCCCTTCTTCTCGGCCTCAAGGCTAACCGTACCGGTGACCGAGGTTTCCAGCGTCAGATCGCCGTTGTCACGGGTATGAAACCGGATCGGCAGCCGGAAGTTCGAAATCCCGACGTGCTGAATCTGTTGCTTGGCACCTTTGATCAGCGACGACGGGCCGTTTTGAAGATCGGGAAGCGAGCACTTGTATTCGTCATCGACAACAAAGTCTTCGGGATAGTCCCGCGACAGTTCGGGGTAATTTTGCAGCGGTCGGTTTGGCAGTAGACGTGCGACAGCCGGATCTAGCGATGCGATCTCGGTTTCAGTCGCGGTTTCTGCCCAGCGGCGCAATACGTCAAGCGCATCCTGCGCGTCCTGCATATCAGGTTGAGCGTCAATATTGGGGTTATGGATGTTCATATCCAGCGCCTCTTGTTTCCTTGTTCTAGCTTTTAGCTAGCCCGCCAGTGCCGTTCTGCCACAGGAAATGTGTCAGTTTTAACGGCTAAGGCGACTTATATAAGGTAAAAGGCGTCAACCGCCAACTATTTGCTTCAGCTTACCCCAAGGCTTTGCTGAAATCTGCGATCAGATCGTCTACGTCTTCGATGCCCACACTGATCCGAACCAATCCAGGTGTGATCCCGAACATCTCTTTTTGCTCGTCTGACAAACGCTGGTGGGTCGTGGTCGCCGGATGCGTCGCAATAGATTTTGCATCCCCAAGGTTGTTCGAAATCACGCAGATATCCAGCTTGTTTAGAAACGCAAAAGCCGCCTCTTTACCGCCCTTCAAATCCAAAGCCACCATTGTGCCGCCAGACCCGAGCTGCTTCATCGCCAAATCGTGCTGGGGATGTTCGGGCAAACCCGGATAAATCACGCGCTTCAACGCTGCATGTCCAGACAACGCCTTGGCGATTGCATGCGCAGACGCTGCCTGAGCACGTACGCGCAGGTCAATGGTTTCCAGACCTTTAAGCATGATCCATGACGTAAACGGACTCATCGAACCGCCCGTGTGTTTCATGTAGGGTTCAACAGTTTTGCGAATAAACTCTTTGGTTCCCAAGATCACCCCGCCAAGGGCGCGCCCCTGCCCGTCGATGTGCTTGGTCGTGGAATAGACAACAACGTCGACACCCTGCTCGATCGCGTTTGAGAACACCGGAGTTGAGAAGACGTTATCTACAATCACAGTCGCGCCAACCGCATGCGCAATTTCCGCAACCGCTTTTATATCGATGACCTCAAGGGTCGGGTTTGACATGGATTCGAAGAAAACCGCCTTGGTGTCAGGGCGAACGGCCGCTTTCCACTGCTCCAAGTCCGTGCCATCAACCAGGGTCACTTCGACACCAAAGCGGGTCAAAATTTCTTCGAGGATATACAGATTTGAGCCGAAAAGCGCGCGGGCCGACACAATGTGGTCGCCCGATTTCAGCATTGAGGTCAACGCCCCGTTTACGGCGGCCATGCCCGAGGCCGCTGCGAACGCATCCTCGGCCCCCTCAAGCATCGCGATACGTTCTTCGAACATCGCTGTGGTCGGGTTGCCGTAACGGGCATAAATGAATTCATCAGGTCCAGCTGACAGAAAGCGGGCCTCGGCGTCTTCGGCGGTATCGTAGACAAAGCCTTGCGTCAGAAAGATCGCTTCGCTGACTTCGTTATATTGACTGCGGCGCGTTCCGCCATGAACCAGTTTGGTGCGTTTGTTCCAAGTATCGCTCATCTTATCCTCCGGCCCTTGGGCCAACAAAAAACCCCCGACGCGGTCAAGCGAAAGGGGGTCCTTCGTCTGACCTCTTTAGCGGCATATTTAGCGTGGCCCGCAATCCGGTAAACAAATCGCCACGATGCGGGCGATATACGCCCAGTCTTTTTACCCGTCAATATAGAGCTTGATCAGCTTTCCTCGGGCTCGATCATATACTTCGCAAAAAGACTGCTTTGGGTCATGAAAAACACGAAGATTGCCCCCGTAAGACCGAATGTTTTGAAGGTAACCCAAGCATCTGTGCTGAAAAAGCGCCACATGATTTCGTTCAAGACCGCAAGTGTGAAAAAGAACATCATCATCCGGCGTGTCAGGATCATCCAACCTTCGTGCTTTAGTGCCAAGGCTTCTTCCATGACGTATTGCATGTAGCTGCGCCCCTGCAAAAGACCAAAGCCTAATGCACCACCAAAGAACAGGTAAATAAACGTCGGCTTCATTTTGAAGAACCGTTCGTCATTGAACCAGACAGACATTCCCCCGAACACAATCACAAGAATCGCCGTAACGATCTGCATGCGCGACAGGTGGCCCGTCAATTTCCATAAGATCCCCGTCGATATCAGCAGCAATGGGATAAAGCCCGCGGTCACTAAGATGAAGCCGCCATATTCGGTGCCACCGATCATAAAGGTCTGATCTTTCATCCGACCGTAGGCCACAAAAAACAGTACCACCGGCCCCAGTTCCAGCGCCATTTTCAGCCATGTATTGATCTTTTTCTTTTCAGCCACGTTCGGTCACTCCTGTCATCCACCCATTTCCACTACCACAGCCCCCGCCGCAATCAATGCCATCAAAGCAATTCGGCGTGGACCGACGGTCTCTTTCAGCACCAGCCATCCAATCAGCGCAGCAAAAACCGTGGATGTTTCGCGCATAACGGCGGCTTCACCGACTTTGTCGAGCCGCGTGGCCAGCATGATCGAACCGAAGCTAGCGAAGGCAATCAATCCGCCAAAAAATCCCCGCATCATCAGTGGACCAGGTGCCGGACGGTTCGGCAGGTTGCGCCAGCGAAGATAGGCGAACGGTGGGAAAGCCAAACCGTCGATAAAGAAAAACCATGCAAGAAAGGTGAATGGATTGGCAGTGGCGCGGATACCGTAGGCGTCATAGGTCGTGTAAACGGCCACAAACAAACCTGTGATGATGGCAAACGCCAAGGCTGCCCCCAGTGTTTCACGCGCGGCGGTTAGAAAGATATAATTGTAAAGCGCCAAGCCGAAGATGCCGACAAGAAGCAGCAACACGCCAAACCATTGGGTCAGATTGAAGACCTCGCCGAAGATCAAATATGCGCCGATCACTGTGAAAAGCGGCCCCATGCCCCGCACGACCGGATAGACAACCGTATAGGCACCCTTGGTGTAGGCAAGCGCCTGCATGACCTTGTAGCCGACATGGATGACAAATGCGCCGGCAAGGATGGGCCACATATGTGGCTCGGGAAAGGGAACCACAAAAAATGCGAACGGCGCGGCCATTGCACCGTAGCTGAAATCAATCGCCCCACGCGTCAGCCACGGATCATGCCTGCCTTTTTGAAGGGCTCCGAAAACGGCATGCAAAACAGCCGCGACAAGCGCCAGTATCAGCGCAAGTTGGTGACCTGCCTCGGTGCCTTCAAGTGAGATAAGCCAGTCGCTCAAACAAAACATAGCGGGGGCTGACTGCCCCCGCGCCCCCGTGAGTATTTCTGGTAAGATGAAAGCAGGATCATTCTTGCAGGCCGGTCAATGCGGCCGCGAAATCCTCGGGGTCGAAGGGGGCGAGGTCATCAATTTGTTCGCCAACGCCGATGGCGTGGATCGGCAGACCGAATTTGTCTGCCAGCGCCACCAGTACACCGCCCTTGGCGGTACCATCGAGTTTGGTCATCACAAGGCCAGAAACATCGGCAAGTTTCTGGAAGGTTTCCACCTGGCTGAGCGCGTTCTGGCCGGTGGTCGCGTCGAGAACCAAAAGCGTATTGTGTGGCGCTGTTTCGTCTTTCTTGCGGATCACGCGCACGATTTTGGACAGTTCTTCCATCAGATCTTGGCGATTTTGCAGACGTCCCGCTGTGTCAATCATCAGAAGATCTGCACCATCGGCTTCGGCTTTGGTCATCGCGTCAAACGCCAAACTGGCGGGATCAGAGCCTTGGGCGGCGGTCAGTACTGGCACACCGGCGCGGTCTCCCCAGACCTGCAGTTGTTCAACCGCCGCAGCTCGGAAGGTGTCGCCTGCGGCGATCACGACGTTCTTGCCCGCCGCCTTGAACTGGCTGGCCAGTTTGCCGATTGTTGTCGTTTTGCCGGAACCGTTGACGCCAACCACCAGAACGACCTGAGGTTTTTTTGCGTAGATTGGCAGCGGCTTTGCCACGCTCTCCATGATCCGCGCGATTTCTTGCGCGAGGATTTCTTTGATCTCGCGGGTCGACAGGCGACGGCCCATGCGGCCTTCGGCGATATTGGCGGTGACACGCAGAGCCGTATCCACGCCCATATCAGACGCGATCAACAGCTCTTCAAGCTGTTCCAGCATGTCATCATCAAGCACTCGGCGCATCTCGCCCGAGGGGGCGGTGCGGCCCATCAGGCGGCTGAGAAGGCCCGCCTTGGGGGCGGCTGACGGTTCAGGTGCAGGTGGTTTAGTCGCCTCTGGGGCAGGCTCGGAGGTTTGTGCAGGCTCGGGATCTTGTGCGGGCACCACTTCGGGGATGGTTTCTGCAATGGGGTCGTCTATTTGAGAGAGAGGCGGCTGCGGTTCAGGCGCTGGTGTAATGGGTGCGGAGGACGGCGTGACCTCGGGTTCCGCGATCTCGCCACCGTCTTCGACAATCGCATCGAGCCCCTGATCAAGCTTCGAGGATGATTTGAACAAACGGTCTTTGAGTTTTGAAAAGAACGCCATGATGCCTCCGGTGGTTTATCCCCAAGTAATGCGGTTTCCCCGTATATGGAAGGCCCGTCAGAACAGACTGCCCTGATCAGGGGGCGGAGACTTGCCCTGAGGTTTCTTAGAAGCACTTCCGCCGATTTTGAACCGACCGTCCTGAAATTCAATCTCGAGGGCCGAGGCGCTTTCCGCCGCCGCTTTTGACGTGACCACGCCGCCAGCCCCATGCACAACCGCATAGCCTCGTTTTAAGGTCGCTTCATAGCCCATGGCCAGCCGCTGACGGTCGAGTGCATTCAAGCGCTCGGTCAAGGTTTGGAGGCGACGGCGATAGGCAGGATCGATCCTTTCGGACAAAGTTTTCAGCGTGTCACGGCTTGTCTGAGTGCGGTGTCGTATTGCCCCTAAATGTAGTTTACCCGAAACCCGACTGAGTTTCACGTCGCGTTGGCGCACACCTGCGATCAGCGCATTGGGCAGGCGGTCTTCCAGATGATCCAGACGCTGACGTTGTGTCTGGGTCAAGCTGTGGGGGCGAGGTAAGGCCCGAGCCAGATCGCGCATCCGATCGCGGCGGCGGGTGATACCCGAGGTCAGAGCATGGGTCAGGCGCGCATCTTGCTGTTCCGTCCAGGCAAGCAGCTCCATCCGAACTGGAACTGCCAATTCGGCGGCGGCTGTCGGTGTGGGCGCACGCTGATCCGAGACAAAGTCGATCAGGGTGGTATCCGTCTCGTGCCCGACGGCCGAAATCAATGGAATAGCGCTGTCGGCTGCGGCTCGTGCGACGATTTCTTCGTTAAAGCCCCAGAGGTCCTCGAGTGATCCGCCGCCCCTTGCAACGATCAGAAGATCCGGACGCGGGAGCGCGCCGCCGGGTGTGAGGGCGTTAAAGCCGCGAATCGCATTTGCTACTTCGCCGGCACATTTTTCGCCCTGCACGGCAACCGGCCAGATCAAGACCTTGCGCGGAAAGCGGTCGCGCAGACGATGTAGAATATCGCGGATCACGGCACCGCTTGGGGACGTGACCACCCCGATGATTTCCGGCAAATAGGGGATCGGCTTTTTGCGGGAAAGATCGAACAAGCCTTCGGCCTGAAGCTGGACTTTGCGTTTTTCCAGCATCGCCATAAGCGCGCCGACGCCTGCCGGTTTGATATCTTCAATTACAATCTGGTATTTGGATTGCCCGGGAAAGGTTGTCAGGCGTCCTGTGGCGACCACCTCGAGCCCCTCTTCCGGTTGGGTTACCAGACGCGCGGCAACGCCTTTCCAGATCACTCCGGAAATGACCGACCTGTCATCTTTGAGATCAAGATAGATATGCCCGGACCGGGGGCGTGAAACGCGGCCAACCTCGCCGCGGATGCGGACATGGGCGAACTCGCCTTCGATCATGCGTTTGATCGCGCCGGAAAGCTCGGTCACGCTAAATTCGGGTGCGTTTTCGCCTTGGATCGGATCGTCAATCAGATCGGACATTTTGCCTGCCTTGTGTCTATGCTCAAGCCACCTTAGAACGCGCGGCAACGACTTCCAAGACGGAGAAGCCCTATGAATATCCTAATCCTCGGCAGTGGCGGCCGCGAACATGCGTTGGCATGGGCGGTGATGCAAAACCCCAAATGCGACAAGCTGATTGTAGCGCCCGGAAATGCCGGTATCGCAGCCATCGCAGAATGCGCCAGTTTTGACGTGGAAAGCGGTGAGGCAGTTTTGAATTTCGTCGAGGAAAACGCGATTGATTTCGTGATCATTGGACCCGAAGCCCCGTTGGCCGCCGGTGTAGCGGACGCACTGCGGGCAGCCAACATTCTGGTTTTCGGTCCTTCGAAAGCCGCCGCGCAGCTTGAGGCGTCGAAGCGGTTTACCAAAGAGGTTTGCGATGCGGCCGGGGCTCCGACGGCTGGCTATGCGCATTTCACCGATGCCGATGCGGCCAAAGATTACATCCGCGCCGAGGGCGCGCCGATCGTTGTGAAGGCTGACGGACTGGCTGCGGGCAAAGGCGTGATCGTCGCGATGGACGAGCAAACCGCCTTGGACGCCATTGACGATATGTTTGGTGGCGCTTTCGGGGGGGCCGGTGCCGAGGTCGTGATCGAGGAGTTTATGGAAGGCGAGGAAGCGTCGTTCTTTGTGCTTGTCGACGGTGAGGATGTTTTGCCGATTGGAACGGCACAGGATCACAAGCGGGTTGGCGAAGGCGACACCGGTTTGAACACGGGCGGAATGGGGGCCTATTCTCCGGCCCCTGTGTTGACGGCCGATATACAGGAAACGGTTCTGGCCGAGATCATTCGCCCGACAGCGGCAGAGATGGTCCGTCGTGGGATGCCCTATCAGGGGGTGCTTTACGCGGGCTTGATGATCAAGGACGGCAAGGCGCGGCTGGTAGAGTACAACGTGCGGTTCGGTGATCCTGAATGTCAGGTCCTGATGATGCGATTGGGCGCGCAGGCGCTTGATCTGATGCAGGCTGCTGCCGAAGGCCGACTGGCCGAGACCAAGGCACAGTGGGCGGATGATCATGCCATCACGGTTGTTATGGCCGCCAATGGCTATCCCGGGGCTTACGAAAAAGGCTCTTTGATTGGCGGGCTGGTTGGGCTGCCGGAAGACAGCATGAATATGGTTTTTCATGCAGGAACGTCGAACCAAGACGGGAAAATTGTTGCTACGGGCGGTCGCGTTCTAAATGTCACCGCTCGGGGTCGATCACTGCAAGAAGCAAGGGATCGCGCTTATGCAATGGTTGATCAGATTGACTGGCCCGAGGGCTTTTGCCGGCGCGATATCGGATGGCGCGCGCTTTGATCTGACTTCGAATTGCGCAGAGCTCAATCCGACAGATGCGAGGGGCTTGCCCCTCGCGCTCCCCAGAGTATTTCGGGTAAGATGAAAACAAGGGGCGTTTAGGGACAGGACAGCGCGGCTTCAAACACCTGAGGCGTTGCACCGTCGAAAGAGGCTTTGGCACGAAGTGATCCGTCAGGGCTGAGGATCAGCGTCAAAACGGACGCCCAATCCCCCGATCCAACGACCATTTCTGGTTTTTCGCCGCATTCTTTGATGCCGCCAAGGATGTAGTCCCACCCGATTCTGTGATTCGACACCCCGACAGACGAGAGAATGTCTTGAACGGGGTCGTCCGGCACATAGCTGATTTCAGTCAGTGCATCATTTTTGAAGCGCCAGATCCTGAGTTTTTTGGCAAGATGAGGGCGGTCAATATAGGCCAGCTCAATATAGCCATCGCCATCCAGATCAGCGGCCCCGACAGGTGCCAGCCATCGGTGGGATTGTCCGATATAGGGCGTGGCTGCGACCAAGCCGGTTTCATCGTAGATCGACAATCTGGCCCCGTAGCGCAGGCTGGACTCGATTACGACGACTTCAAAGTCATCGTCCAGATCAACATCTACCAGTCTGGGGGACAGGTCCTCGAATACCCGAGAGTCGGGCAACGTGATCTTGACGGAACTGCGGTCTGCGAGCTCAAGCTCGAGCGCGCCCCACTCGAGCGCATCGCCCAAGATTGCGTGCGTGTAGCGCGGAGTGGGGTCAGTATACCCCGCCCGTACAATCTGGGCGCTGGCGGCCGAGGCCGCCAACATAGGCAGGGCAACAGCAAAAAGACGCGTCGCCCAAGCCCGCATCAGATTTGTTTTTCGGGCATCTGGACGATCAGTCCGTCTAAGTCGTCGGTGACGCGGATTTGGCAGGTTAGGCGCGAGCGGGCTGGATCAGGCTCGTAGGCGAAGTCCAGCATGTCTTCTTCCATGTCGTCCTTTGCAGGGACTTTATCGGCCCAATCCGGGTGGACATAAACGTGGCAGGTCGAGCAGGCGCAAGCCCCGCCGCAATCTGCTTCGATCCCAGGAATATTGTTATCCCGCGCCCCTTCCATGACCGTCAGGCCATTTGCCACTTCGACGACATGTTCGGTTCCGTTGTGCTCGATATAGGTGATTTTTGCCACGTCGGACGCCTCCTGATTTGATTTCCAACTACTTCTAGCGATGCCACATAGTGCTTGTAGGTTCAATTTGCGACCCCTCAGTTTTCATCTTGCGACAAATCCTTAATGTTCTATTTTTGTTCCATGCAAATCATACAGACTCCCAATTGGCCACGCCCCCCGTCCTGCATTCAGGCAGGTCAGATCGGTCTGCCCCCTGAGGGGGCACTGGTCTGTGTTGCCGGATTGGTCATTCTGCGGCAGCGTCCGGGAACCGCCAAAGGGGTAATCTTTCTGACACTCGAGGATGAAACCGGTGTGGTGAATATCGTGGTTTGGCGGAAAATATATGAAACCTTCCGGCGTGCAGTTATTTCAGGCCGTCTGCTTCGTGTAACCGGGCGGGTTCAACGGGCAGACGGTGTTACCCACGTGATTGCACAACAGATCGAGGACATTTCCCCAATGCTGGATGAATTGCTTGAGTCCTCACCGGAATAAAGCTTTGCATTCAGGCCAGTTTTGCTAATGTCTCGCGGGGTTTGAAGGCAGGTGAGCATGTTCAAGGGGATAATCACAGCGGGCTTAACCGTGCTTGTTTTGGCGGGGTGCACAGTTCAGTCGGATCTCGTGGGATACGGCGGCGAAGAAAAGCCGGAAGGTGCTGCACCCGGAACGTGCTGGGCCAAGCAAATCAAACCTGCGGTTGTTAAAACCACCCGCACACAGTCCATCCTGTCCGGCGAAAACGGAGAGAACATTTATCAGACCGAAACATCACAATCCATCATCGAGGAACGACAAGAGGTGTGGTTTGAAGTTCCCTGTCGGCGTGTGATGTCGGAAGAATTCATCAAAGCCCTACAACGCGCCCTAAAGGCGCGCGGACAATATCAGGGTCCCATCACCGGCATTATTGATGACAGAACGGCCAAGGGCGTGCGGCTGTTTCAAGCGCCTATGGGCATCGACAGCCAAATCCTTTCGATGGCGGCAGCGCAGCAACTGGGCTTGATCGCCTTCCGGTTTGAGTGATGCGCGCGCTCGTACTGGGCGGGGCCAGTTGGAACACAATGATCTATTTGGACAGGCTTCCCGACGGGAATGCAGGAACTATCCCCAATGCCAGAAAACACGAAGCCGTCGGATCAACAGGAACCGGCAAAGCCTTTGCGTTAAGGGCGATGGGTGTAGACACGGTACTACATGCCGCTATGGGTCAGGACCCGGAGGGTGAGCGCATTCGCATGGAATGCGGCAGGCGTGGCGTAGAGCTGATATCGGAGGTTGACCCTTTGGGGACGGCTCAGCATGTGAATCTGATGGACAAAACGGGCAACCGTCTGTCCATTTTTGTGAACTCTGGAAGTGGCGACGTCGACGTTGATCTGGATCGCATTGCGCTGGAATTGGAGCGCACAGACGTTGTGTTTTTAAATATCGTCCCCTCGTCCTTGCCGCTTTTGACATTGCTCAAAAGCTGCCGCGCGCCGGTGTGGGTCGACCTGCACGATTGGGACGGACAGAACCCATGGCACAAGGCGTTTATTGACCATGCCAGCGTGGTGCAATTATCGGATGAAGCGCTTGGGGAGAACCAAGCGGACGTCATGCGCAGTCTTTTTTCCAAAGGGATCGAGATGGTTGTGTTGACGAAGGGATCACAGGGTGCGGAGATTCTGACCTCTGATGGGACACACATGACCGTTGACGCACATCCGGTTGATCAAATCGTAGATACCAACGGAGCCGGAGACACGTTTATGACGAGTCTCTGGGCAATGCTTCAAAGTGGTAAAAACCTGCAACATGCCGCAGAGATGGCCGCATATCATGCTGCACAAACGGTCACGAACGCCGATCTGGCACCCCAGCGTTTCAAATGACAAGGGCGCCGAGTGGCGCCCTTGTTTGTTTGCAAATCAGTCTTTGACCGAGAGCGCTATAAAGCGGGGGTTTCCACCGCTTCGCACCAGAAGCAGGATAGATTTACGCCCTGCGTCTTTTGCCGCAGCAATCTGCGCCTCAAAGTCCTCAATCGTTTCAATCCGGCGCTGACCAGCTTTCTCGATGATGTCACCTGCGCGCAGACCTTTTTCAAAGGCTTCAGAGTTTTCATCAACTCGCGAGACGAAAAGGCCTTCGTCGTCGTCATCAAGCCCAAGATCTGTGCGCATGGCATCATCCAGAACCATCAGCGACAATCCCAAGATTTCGGTTTCTTGAGGGACTTGTTCTTCTTCGACGAGCTCTTCTTCGTCCAGTTCGCCTTCCGCCAATTCACGGCGTCCGAGAGTGACTGACAGAACGACATTGTCTCCGTTTCGCAACACTTCAACGTCCACGGTTTTGCCAACAGGGGCATTGCCAACCTGATTGACCAGATCGCGAACGTCGCGCACATCGCGCCCGTCAAAGGTAAGGATAATGTCGCCTGCCTCCATTCCGGCGTCAAGCGCGGGACCGTCGGGCACATCCGTGACCATCGCGCCGACGGTGCTTTCAAGACCAAGGGCTTCGGCCATGTCCGAGGTCACGTCCTGAATGCGCACGCCCAACCAGCCACGACGTGTTTCGCCGAACTCTTGAAGCTGATCTACAACGCGGCTGACTACGTTCGAGGCCATGGAAAATCCAATTCCGATCGAACCGCCGTCCGGCGAAAGGATCGCTGTGTTCACCCCGATGACTTGGCCATCCATGTTAAATAGCGGTCCGCCCGAGTTACCGCGGTTAATGGCGGCGTCTGTTTGGATGTAGTCGTCGTAAGTGCCCGAGAGTTCCCTATTGCGCGCAGAAATAATTCCGGCACTGACTGAGAACCCCTGCCCCAGAGGGTTGCCAACGGCCATCACCCAATCACCAACGCGCGATACATCACTGTCTCCGAAGCTGACAAAAGGAAGTGGTTCGTCAACGTCTACCTTCAAAAGCGCGATGTCGGTTTTCGGGTCACGCCCGATTAATTTGGCATCCAGCTCACCGCCCGAGAACAGTTCTATCATGATCTCGTCTGCGTCTTCGATCACGTGGTTGTTCGTTACCACATATCCATCTGCCGAAATGATAAAGCCCGATCCAAGCGCTTGAGACCGACGTGTGCGGTTTCTTTCGCCCGGTTGCTGTTGTTGGCGGTCCTGAAAATCGCGGAAGAAATCTTCAAAAGGCGAGCCTTCGGGAATGACAGGTCCCATATTGTCGTCAAATTCGACAAGTGTCGTTGTGGTGATGTTGACAACAGACGGGCTAACGGCTTCGGCCAGATCGGCGAAGCTTTCCGGCGCTCCGCGTGCGTGCACTTGCGAAATTTGCACCAGCAAAAACGCCAGGGAAAGTACGCTAAGATAAAGGATGTGAATAAGCCCTGAGGGCACGGATAGGGAACGGGTTTGAGCCTTCATTGGTCACTCCATTCTTCTTTATTGAACCTGCATAGGATTTAAGGCGTCCTACACTTATTTAAACTGTGATCGTACACAAGCCACCATACATCAAACACTTGTGATGACCGGTGAGTTAAACCGAGACGGTGACACCGAGCTGATTAGCGACCCACAAAAACACAAGACCGATAACAATCGCGAGTGCCCCCATGCTACGACGCGCATTTTCAGGTATCTCGGACAACGCCTGTAACATGCGCTCGACAAACGAAGGGGCCAGCGCATAGGCCAGCCCCTCGATTATCAGTACCAGTCCAAGCGCGAGAAACGCTGTTCCGATCATTCGCTTGCATTCTCCGACTTCAGATAGTTGAAGAACTCGCTGTCCGGCGTCATGACCATAGTCGAGTTTTTACCAAGCAAAGAGTTTTCATAGGCTTGAAGCGAACGGTAAAACGCAAAGAACTCTTCATCTGCGCCAAAGGCTTCTGCAAAAATCGCGTTCCGTTCTGCGTCGGCTTCACCGCGGGTGATATCCGCGTCTTTCTGCGCTTCTGACAGGGTTTCGACGACCGTACGATCGGCCAGTGCACGAACACGCTGGGCGGCTTCGTTACCACGGGCGATCTCGTCCGCTGCTTCCCGTTCGCGTTCTGCTCGCATACGAGCGAAGGTGGCTTCAAGGTTCTGCGCCGGAAGGTTGGTCTGTTTTAGACGCACATCGACGACATCGATACCTAGACCCAGCGCCTCTGCACGCGCTTGATCACGGATCCGAACCATCAGTTCTCCACGGTCGGTGGACAAGATACGATCCGAGGTCACCTGATCGGCACCCAGGGCTTCCCGGATTTGTGCGTTCAGGATCGATGACAGACGATCTTCGGCCAGACGGATACCACCAACACCAACGGCCTGACGGAACTGAACGACGTCCGAGATGCGATAACGTGCGAAAGCATCGACGACCAGACGACGGTCATCCGAAGGCGTAACTTCGATAACGTCGGTATCCAGCGACAGGATACGGTCGTCATATTTGACCACTTCCTGAATCAGCGGAATCTTGAATGCGAGACCCGGTTCTTCTTTGACGGCTTTAATCTGGCCGAATTGAAGGACCAAAGCCTTTTCGCGTTCGTCCACCACAAAGATTGAAGACAGAACGCCGACTAGAACGATTACGATTGCGGGGATAATAAATGCTGATTTACGCATGATTAGTTGCTCCCCCGCTTGAGCTCATTCAGCGGCAGGTACGGTACGACCGACCCACCCTCTCCGGCGATCGAGCCGTCGAGGATCATTTTATCCACCTTACTCAGTACCTTTTCCATGGTTTCAATATAAAGACGTTTTCGGGTCACTTCCGGCGCCTTTTCATATTCGGTCAGGACGGCCGAGAAACGGCTTGCCTCACCCAGCGCCTGGTTGACGACTTGGGCACGGTAACCTTCGGCTTCTTCCAGAATTTGCGCCGCTTCACCGCGAGCTTCTGCCACAACGCGGTTCGCGTACGCATCCGCCTGACGTTCCAGACGATCACGTTCCTGTTCAGCAGCCTGAACGTCACGGAACGAGTCGATGACTTCGCGCGGCGGGTCGGCTTTATCAAGGTTCACACGAACCACGTTGATACCGCTGACATATTCATCGAGCGTCGCCTGGATGTTTTCACGGGCTGTGTCTGCGATCAAACCACGGTCACGGTTAAGGATCGGTGCCAGATTCGATGCGGCAATAATTTCGCGCATCACAGATTCAGATACGGCTTGAACCGTCTCTTGAGGCTCTGCGATGTTGAACAACAAGCGCGCCGGGTCGTTAATATTCCAGACAACCTGAAAGTCGATGTCCACGATATTCGCATCGGTGGTCAGCATCAGACCGTTTCCGCCGGAGCCGCTGCGGTTCACACCAATATCTTCAGTACGCTCGGACGTCACGTTAACAACTTCTGCGGACACGAACGGCCATGGCGCAAAGTTAAGACCAGGATTGCCTGTTTTATAATAGCTGCCAAGGAACAGCTCGACCGATTGTTCTTCCGGTTTGACGGTGTAGAAGCTGGCAAAGCCCCACAAAGCAACCGCAACCAAAGCGCCCAAACCCACGGTTCCGCGAGTCAACTGCGGACCACCGGCCCCGCCGCCATTTGAGCTACCGCCGCCGTTACCACCGCGACCTCCCATAAGAACGCGCAGTTGTTCCTGGCCTTTTTTCACCAGCTCGTCGATTTCAGGGATTTGCTGTTCCCCACCGGGTTTGCGACCGCCACCGTTATTCCGGTCGCCGCCGCCCCCATTGTTTCCTCCGCCACCCCAAGGGCCGCCGTTGTTTCCAGTCATTAAGACTTTTCCTCTTTCACTCGTTTTTCCAACGCTACCGTTAAACTGTGCAGGATTGCCAGTAATTCAAGCGGTACGCACCGGAGATTTCATTGTTACCAGTTCTTCGGCCATGGTCGGGTGCACCGCCACAGTCCGGTCGAAGTCCTCTTTGGTGGCGCCCATCTTGACTGCTATGCCCACCATCTGGATCATTTCGCCTGCCCCTTCGGCCACGATATGACACCCCAAAACCTTGCGGGTATCCGCACAGACAATCAGCTTCATCAATACGCGATCGCTGCGCCCTGCGAAGCTTTGCTTCATCGGCTTGAAGTTGGTGCAGTAGACCTCAATTGGTCCATTTTCACGGGCTTCTTCTTCCGAAAGACCTACAGTGCCCATTTCAGGCTGTGTGAAGATCGCGGTCGGGATCAAATCGTGATCCGGCGACGTTGGGTTGTTTTTGAAAACAGTTTCGACAAAGGCCATGCCTTCGCGGATCGCAACAGGGGTCAGGTTGACGCGATCTGTGACGTCTCCGATGGCATAAACAGAGTCCACGTTTGTTTTCGAATACGCATCAACAAGGATTTCACCACGACGTCCGGTTTCAATGCCGACATTGTGAAGACCCAGATTGTCAGCGTTCGGGGTGCGTCCTGTGGCGAACATGACCTGATCAAAGACCCGCTCATCGCCGTTGGTCGCTTTGACACTAATACCCGCAACCGTCTTTTTCATCGACAGGATATTGGTGCCAGTATGCAGATCGATCCCGTTCTGCTTCATCTCGTCGGCGATCAGTCCGCGCGCTTCTCCGTCGAAACCGCGTAGGATTTGGGCCCCACGATAGTACTGTGTGGTTTCGACACCCAAACCGTTCATAATTCCTGCAAACTCACAGGCGATGTAGCCGCCCCCAATGATCAAGATAGACTTTGGAAGTTTCTCGAGGTGGAAAATCTCGTTTGATGTGATGCCCAAATCAGAGCCTTCAACATCCGGTACAACAGGTCGGCCACCGGTTGCGATCAGGATTGTTTTGGCCGTCTTGCGCGATCCGTCCGCTAGCTCAACGGTATTGGCGTCCAGCAGACGCGCCCGTTGATCAAAGGTTTCAACACCCGAATTTGCCAGCAAGCGGCGATAAACCCCTTCTAGACGATCCAGTTCGGCATTCAGTTTGCCCTTAAAAACTGTCCAGTCGAAATACGCATCCCCTGCGTCCCAACCATAGGCGCGCGCATCATCGATCATCCCAGAGAATTCTGAGGCGAAAACCATCAATTTCTTCGGCACGCAGCCCCGGATGACACAGGTGCCGCCATATCGGTCTTCTTCGGCAAGCGCGACGCGCACACCCTCTGCCGCAGCAACGCGTGCTGCGCGAACGCCACCGGACCCGCCGCCTATAACAAAGAGATCGAAATCAAAGTTCATTTCATTTCCCAATTAATCACCCAGATCACGGAAGAGGTTGTCGGTTTCCAGAAAATCAACCTGATCTTGCCGAACCGCGCCTTCGTGGATGTCACGCACCTCGACCCTGCCATCCCTGTAGCCGATGACAACTTTGTCACAGATATCAATGAACAGCCCGTTTTCAACCACCCCCGGCACCTGATTTAGCACCATCGCCAATTCGCGCGGTTTTCCGATCCGCTTGAGGTGAAGATCAAGGATGTGATTGCCTTCGTCTGTCACGAATGGGGCGTCCCCATCCATGCGCAGGCTGGACTGCTGACCCAGCACATCCATCGACACCAAAATCTCTTCGACCAGCGCTTTCGAGGTCTGCCATCCAAAAGGGACAACCTCAATCGGAAGGGGGAAGGCGCCAAGGTTTTCGACCTCTTTTGCGGCATCTGCGATAACGATCAATTGATCGCTGGCGGTTGCAACAATCTTTTCTTGCAGAAGTGCGCCACCGCCGCCCTTGATCAGGCTCAGATCGGCATCAAACTCGTCCGCACCATCAATGGTCAGGTCCAGCCATTTCGCTTCATCCAGCGATATAACTTCGATCCCCACGTCGCGTGCCAATTCCGCAGTACGGGTCGAAGTTGGAACACCTTTGATGCGCAGCCCGTGTTCGCGAACCATTTCACCGACACAGCGCACCATCCAAGCCGCTGTTGATCCTGTTCCCAACCCAACCCGCATGCCATCCTCGACGAATTCTGCGGCTTTCTTGGCCGCGGCAAATTTGGCCTTGTTGATAGGCGAAAGATCAACGGTCATTGACGAAGCTCCGGATTACCTGAGCTGCTTATAGGAATTATGGCGGCAAGGTGCGAGTGCCAATTTCGGCTGTGGACAGAACTTGTCGTTTTCGGTCCACTTTTCATGGCTCTGCACGGTCATAAGATGTGTCTTAGGCGAATCGTTATCTGTCCTGTAGCGTGACGTTTCGCGTAGTGGCTGCCGTCAAAAGGGATCGCTCGACAGATGTTTTTGTCCGTTTTTGAAATGTTCAAGGTTGGGATTGGACCATCTTCGTCCCATACGATGGGACCTATGGTTGCAGCCGCAAAGTTTCTTGACCAAATCCGGTCCGCACCGTTCCAAGTGCACGGATTGAAAGCATCGCTTCATGGCAGCCTAGCATTCACAGGCGTGGGTCACGCAACTGATCGAGCGACCATATTGGGACTGGCTGGATTTAATCCCGAGACATACGACCACGACAAAGCCGAAGCGGCGTTAGATGCGATCCGCGAAACCGGCAAGGTGTGCCCTGATGGTCTGCCAGAATTGGCTTTCGATCTTAAAGAGGACATGCGCTTTGACTTTGGCCCTGCTCTGCCCGGCCACGCAAATGGATTGATCCTGATGGCAACCGACGCTCAGGGTGACGTTATTTTGAAAGAAACCTACTACTCGATTGGCGGGGGATTTGTCCTAACCGAAGATGAGTTGGCGGCTGGGAAAGATACCGACGAAGGTGACCCTGTCCCCTACCCTTTCCACAATGCGGCAGAAATGCTCGACATGGCTAAACGCTCTGGCAAAACGATTGCCGAGATGAAACGCGCCAACGAAATCTCGCGCGGCTGCCCTGTGAAACTGGACGAAGGGCTTTCGCGTCTTTGGGAAGTGATGAACAACTGCATTGAGCGCGGATTGCACACGGATGGTATTCTACCGGGTGGACTTAGCGTCAAGCGTCGGGCCAAGGGCATATACGATGCATTGATGGCAGAACGGGGCATGAACCTGACCGCGCCGCATACCATTAATGACTGGATGAGCACCTACGCCATGGCCGTCAACGAAGAAAACGCCGCTGGCGGCCAAGTGGTCACCGCGCCAACAAACGGCGCTGCAGGGGTTATGCCGGCAACCATACGCTACTGGCTGGATCATGTGCCGGGCGCAACGTCGTCGCGCATTCCCGAGTTCCTTTTGACCGCCGCTGCCATCGGCGGTCTGGTCAAGTTCAACGCTTCAATCAGCGGTGCCGAAGCAGGGTGTCAGGCCGAAGTAGGAAGCGCATCGGCAATGGCAGCAGCTGGCCTGTGTGCGGTTATGGGCGGCACTCCCGAGCAAGTCGAAAACGCAGCCGAAATTGCGCTTGAGCATCATTTGGGCATGACTTGCGATCCGGTCAAAGGCCTTGTCCAAGTCCCCTGCATTGAACGTAACGGCCTAGGCGCAATCAAAGCAGTCAGTGCGGCATCGCTTGCGTTGCGTGGTGATGGCACGCATTTCGTGCCCTTGGATTCCGCGATTGAAACAATGCGCCAAACCGGTCGTGACATGCACGAGCACTATAAAGAAACCTCGCTGGGCGGTCTGGCGGTCAACGTGCCAAACTGCTGACAGGATGCGCAACGACAGACCCTTACTTGGTATTCTGTTTATGGTGGGCTTTTGCATCGTAGCCCCCGTGATGGACGCGATGGCAAAACTTACGCCGCATGACGTTCCAGTCTCGGAAATTTTGGCTGCTCGCTTCGGGTTTCAGGTCATCACTCTGCTTCCTTTGGCTTTGGTGCTTGGGATGGCGCACCGCCCAGATTTCCGTGAGATGGCTGGGCATCTTGTGCGCGGCGCGATGCTTTTGCTGGCCACTTTCTTTTTCTTCTCGGCCATCCGTTATATGCCCATCGCCAACGCTATTGCGATATTCTTTGTAGAGCCCTTCATCTTGACCTTATTGGGTGGTTTCTTTTTGGGAGAAGACATCGGCCCACGCCGCATTATCGCCTGCGTCGTCGGCTTTATCGGGGCCTTGTTTGTCATTCAGCCCAGCTTTGAAGACCTTGGCCTTATCGCTTTATTCCCACTTGGGACCGCCGTCACGTTTGCTGCATACATGATCCTAACGCGGTCGATGTCCGCCAATCAGCATCCGATCACACTACAGGCTTATACCGCACTGGCTGCCTCGATCCTGATTTTTCCTTTGATCTTCGTTTTCGACGGATCGGGTGTTGCGTTACTTGACCCCGTTTGGCCAACCCCTTTTGCGTGGGCAACCTTGTTCGCTGTCGGACTTCTTGCCACTATATCGCATCTGTTTCTGTCTACTGCATTGAAGCTCGCGCCAGCCGCAACCATTGCCCCTTTGCAATATCTTGAGATAGCGGGTTCGGTCACAGTTGGTTATCTGCTGTTCAGCGATTTTCCCGATCGCCTGACTTGGCTGGGTATCGCGATCATCGTTTCCTCGGGACTTTTCGTTTTCGCTCGCGAGCGGATCAACAGCATCAAGCGTGGGCCCAACCCGCCTGTTTGAAGACTGTCTAAACAGAAAGTGCCGTTTAGCGTTTAAGGAAAACAGCAGATAAATGGCTTCTAGGCATCTCTTTGATGCTTTGCTTTTGAATCGTCGGCGTCTTGGGAACCATCTTGGCCTTTACGTTATTCGACACGAGCAGGCCACCGCGCAGGGCAGTTCAAAAGCGCCCGTGTGGAATATTCCAGAAACTCCAAAGGCAAAATGACCAGCATTTGCGGCTGGTCAATTTCAAGACTGACAGGACCCGAAACGCGGTTCGATGTTCCAACTTTACCGTTTGGTTTGAAGTGCAACCCTGTTATCGGCCATTCCAAACCGGTCGAGTGCCCGCTTACTGGACCCATTGGAAATAATGAAAAGCGGGTTCCTAGAGGCAAGGCAAGTTCAAGCTTTGGTGGGGCTAGGAAGATGACATCTTGGTCGCTGACAATCAGACATCGCCTGTCCGGATGCGCAACCAGCGTGTTTAAGGCACCCAGTGTGTGATCCAGTCGAGCGCCAGTAAACCCGACCGCAATCACCAATGGGGTCGCGATATTGCGTAATGACTTGTCGAAATCCGTACTATCCTGTTCATCGATATGGACAAGCTTCGCGGTTGTAAGGGCAGCCCTATCTTCTTGAGAAAGGGAATCGAAATCGCCAATAACAACCGAGGGAACATGCCCGTTGTCCATCGCAAGACTTGCGCCACCATCTGCAGCGACTACAGTAGATCCTAGTAAAACAGCACGAGAAACGACATCGGGTTCAGCCGACCCACCGCCGAAAAGCACCACTGGTTCCAAACTCTGCACAATTTCACGTGTCATGGCGAATTGATGGCCTTTTTAGAAACAGACCACAATCTCGTCACGAAATGATACGGCAAAAAACTTACTTTTGTGCCTAATTTGGAACCAGTTGTTGGTAAATCCTAGGTAAATCCGATTTTGAAAAGTGAGCAATGGTATGGTTGGTAACAGCAACAGCACGATCCTAACGGTCTCGTATGGTACGTTCTCGTGTACACTCGAAGGGTTCGACGACTCATTTGAGACGATGAAAGCGATTGCTGAGTATTTCCGTGATTTGGCTGCAGACGACCGGTATTTTGGCGCAGAGCCTCCTACTCCGGATGCCGAAATGCTGGCCCGTATCGCCGAAAAAGAAGCGTCGCGCAAAGTTGAAGCGTTGACCCGTGACGGTGGGATTACGCTGCGACCATACCAAATCGAAGAAACCTCACCTGTCACTTCTGAACCGAATCCGGCACCGGTAACGCCGGAAATTGCAGAAGACACTGCTTCATTTGAAGAAGACAGCGAAGCGTCGGAAAACTTCTTCAAGGCAAACCCAAGTGTCCCGACACAACAAGAAAGTGTCGCCGCCAGATTGCAGCGCATCCGCGAAGCTGCGTCCAACGCACCGGTTGAAGCCGCAGTCGTTGCGACGCAGATGGCAAACTTCGTAGAAGAAGTGGAACAGACAATCCACGCCGAGGAACAGGAAGCGCCTGAGGAGCTGGACGACTTCGTGGGCGAAGAGCAGGATGTGCTTGCTGTCGGGGAGGAGATCCCCGAAGAACAGCAAGCCACCGATGACGCGTTGTTCGAAGCCCTTATGACGGACGAGGAAGATATCGCTCACACGGAAGCACCTTCCGAAGACGTATCTGATCTTTCGGAACCCGAGGCCGACGACGAATTGGACGCAATGCTCATTGGGTTGGAGGAAGACCGCGAAGAAACGGTCACCGACTATGGCGCCGACGCGCAAGAAACGCTTGAAGACGACGACGCCGACCCCGTCGAAGCATTGGAAGATACAGAAGCGGCTCCGATTCGAGCGAGGGTTCTGCATGTCAAAGGTGGCGCGCACAAGGACGAGGACGAGCTAGAAGAGATGCTATTCAGTGATGACGATGACTCGTCTGATCCGTTTGACAGCGCGTCTCTGGATGCCATTTTCGACGAAGAGGACGACGCGGCAACCCCTGTCGAAACGAGCCTGAGCCCCGAAGACGAAGAAGATCTGATGCGCGAGCTTGCTGAGGCAGCAGGCGCGGATGATTGGGATGATCTTTTGGACGAAGACGCTGATGTTGAAATTGCGGATGAAGAAAACCTCTTTTCCAACGACCCCGAAGAAGCGCTTGCCAGCGCGCAAGATTTGTCGTCACTTCTGACCGACACAAGTGCTGACAGCGAAATGGCAAGGCTGATGGCTGAAACCGAAACTCAGCTTTCGTCGCCTGATGTTAACCGGCGCCGTGCTACGATAGCGCACTTGAAGGCAGCCGTCGCGTCAAAGCGTGCTGATAGCGAAGCGGGCCGCGTTGATCCGGACAGCATCGACTCGGCTTCGTATAAAGATGACCTGACAGACGCCGTCAAACCAAAGCGCCCTGTTGTCTCTAGCGCGAAAACCGAACGCATTGCACAAACTCCGCTTAAACTGGTCGCAGCCCAGCGGGTTGTTCCGGAAAGCCCCGAAAAAGCGCCGGGCCCACGCCCGACGTTGGTTAAGCCCGTGCGCCCGCGCCGCATTCGCGCTTCATCTGCGGCGTTGGCTGAAGCTGCGGAAATCATTCTCGATGACGACTTGGCAGTCAGCGCATCTGCAGAGGTGGCCCCTTCGGAAACGCCGCGGGTCGAGTTTGCGGCCTTTGCAGAACACATGCACGTAGACAAGCTTCCTGAGCTACTGGAAGCAGCCGCGTCGTTCGTGACCTACGTTGAGCAGCTTGAAAAGTTTTCGCGCCCACAGGTGATGACGCGTGTCCGCGAGGTCATGGGCGAAGACTTTAGCCGCGAAGACGGGCTGCGTGCATTCGGCCAACTGTTGCGAGAAGGGAAAATTCTCAAGCTCGAAGGCGGAAGGTTCACTGTCTCGGACTCAATCGGCTTCCAGCCCGAATAATAAAAAAGGCGCCACTAGGCGCCTTTTTTATTTGCTTGTATCTTGCGGGTCGGCCTGACCAATCCCTTTGAAGACAAACTTCAATGGAAATGCCCATGCCAAGCCCAAGAAAACATAGATGAACAGCTCAACCAGCTTTGGCAAACTGGCTATACTGTTCATGATCGTTACCGCCACGACCACATATATTGGCAGGCCAATAACAAGAATGAGTAGCGACCAGCGCCGACGTGCTTTGTAACTAAGTGCCATTAGTCTTCAAACGGGTCCGTAACAAGGATTGTGTCATCTCTTTCAGGTGACGTTGAAAGTAGCGCCACGGGACACTCAATCAACTCTTCGACGCGTTTCACGTATTTAATCGCATTTGCAGGCAGGTCATTCCAACTGCGCGCACCTTCGGTCGACTCGCTCCAACCAGGCATTTCCTCGTAGATCGGCGTACATCGAGCCTGCTGGTCCGCTGCGGTTGGCAGGTAATCCATACGTGCGCCATCCAATTGGTAGCCGACGCAAATTTTCAACGTCTCGAAGCCGTCCAGAACGTCAAGTTTGGTCAGTGAGATGCCGGTTACGCCCGAAGTTGCACAGGTTTGACGCACCAAAGCCGCATCGAACCATCCACAACGTCGTTTTCGACCAGTTGTCGTACCAAATTCATGGCCCCGTTCACCAAGACGTTGACCATCTTCATCATGCAACTCGGTCGGGAAAGGTCCTTCGCCTACGCGTGTTGTATAGGCTTTTACAATACCCAGAACATAGTCGATTGACCCCGGACCAATACCAACCCCCGTGGCGGCTTGCCCGGCGATGACGTTTGAGGATGTCACAAACGGATAGGTTCCGAAGTCGATATCCAGCAGCGCGCCTTGTGCCCCTTCGAACAGGATCCGCTTTCCGGCTTTGCGCTTGTCATTCATGACTTTCCAGACCGGGCCTGCATATTTCAGGATTTCCGGCGCGACTTCTTTCAATTGGGCGATAACACCGTCCCTGTCGATTTCGCCTAACCCCAAGCCTTTACGAAGAGCATTGTGGTGAACCAAAGCGCGATCCACGCGAAGTTCGAGCGTCGCGTCGTCAGCCAAATCAGCTACACGAATAACACGTCGGCCGACCTTGTCTTCATAGCAAGGACCAATTCCACGTCCGGTGGTGCCAATCTTTGCAACCGAGTTTTGATTCTCTCTGGCACGATCCAATTCTCCGTGGAAAGGCAGGATCAATGGTGTGTTTTCAGCGATCATCAAAGTTTCAGGGGTGATTTCGACGCCCTGTGCGGTAATCGTTTCAATCTCTTTTAGCAGGTTCCACGGGTCCAGCACGACGCCATTGCCGATGACACTTAACTTGCCGCCACGCACAACGCCCGAAGGCAGCGCATGCAGTTTGTAAACCTCACCGTCGATGACCAGAGTATGCCCGGCATTATGGCCACCTTGAAAACGCGCAATGACATCTGCACGCTCGCTGAGCCAGTCAACAATTTTGCCTTTTCCTTCGTCACCCCACTGGGCGCCGACAACGACGACATTGGCCATTTTTTCCCCTTTCGGAACCTCGCAACGCGGGCTCGTATAGCCTTGTCAGAGCGCACATGGAACTACAATTTCGACGCAGGGGTGGACATGACGTAACCAAGCACCGTAATCAGACGGGGATCGCCAATCACGGAACTACTAAAATGGTCGAATTCCTACTGAAATGGGCTTTTGCTTTTGCCCTTCTGACACTGACCTATAATCCAACATCCTATAGCTATGTTGACTGGGCATTCAGTGGCCGCACCGAACCGTTGTCTTTATTCGTTCTGTCCGGCTTGGTGCTTTTTGTCGGCTACATCATTTATTTGCGCGCGACACTTCGTTCGATCGGCATGTTTGGCATGGGCTTGGTATTGGCTTTGGTCGGAGCATTGTTGTGGTTGCTTTACGATCTCGGCGCGCTGACATTGGACGATGCCCGCCGGAATACGTGGCTGGGCCTGATCGTATTGTCTTTTGTTTTGGGAATCGGACTAAGCTGGTCACATGTTCGCCGCAAGCTTGCAGGCCAGCATGATGTTGATGACGTGGATGAGTAACCTAGTCGGCTAAATGCACGGGTTTCCCGTGTGGAGTTGCCAGATAGGCGTCACGCCAAGCAAGAGAAACCTTTTCCACCCTTTCCGGAGATGCTGCTTGTAATGAAGAAAGCATTCCTTCCAAAGCATCTAGCCAAGCTTCAAAGTAATCATCGCCGCCATCCAGCTCTTTCGCCAGACCGTGGCGCTTTAACGCTTCACCGAACGTCTCTGTCCACTCGGGCCACGTAAAATGCCCTTCTTGGGATAAATGCACTGTCAATGCAAAGACCTGCGCATGCCAAGGGGCTGAAAACACGGGCTCAATCATCGACGGCCTCAAGATAGGGTTCCCAAAGGTCTAAAATAACCTCATCGCCACCCTGCACATTGCCTTTTCCCCAAAGGTCAGCCGCATTGAATGCAACCGCATAGATCGGCTGCGGGTTTTCACCCAAATCATGAGCGTTGGAATCAGGAAAAACATGGCATCCGTGATGCGCAATAATGGTTCCCATTTGCCCGGATGCATAACTTGGCAATCGCGTATGACCGCCCGCGACATAGACATTTGCAGCGGGATGACGGGTGCTTACCTTGTCCCCTATTTTGAACCTTGGGGACGGTCCACGACGATCAACCGGCCCGCCAGAGGACAAAACCGATGGGACACGATCTTTCGTCAGGGTTTTTTCAGCCAGTGGCGAGCGCCCTGCACCTTGTGTTTTCCCTAGCTCCTCAAGCGTGAGAACACCCCGTTTGACCAGCAAGTCGGCAAGTGCTGCCAACCATTTTTCATAATACGATAACCGGCTGTAATCCTTGGGCGATAGCTGTTCCCGAGCGTGACGCGAGATATCAAGGTTCCATTGACCCAGACCGCCTGCGGCCAAAGTTAATGCTAGTGCCCGCGCATGCCAGTCTTCTGCGAAAACCGGCGCATCCTCTGCATCGGGTGAAACGGAACCATCGCCGAAGCGGCCCCCCATATCGTGGACTCTGCTCATGGCTTTTTGGGCAAGCCGGTGCCCACCATCGAATCGCGTGTTACCAATTCGGCCAGAGCCTCTTCTGACAGGTCTTCTGTGCCTGCCGGGCGCATCGGTAGAACTAGATATCTCATTTCAGCCGTCGAATCCCAGACGCGGACCGACTGGTCCGCACTCAACGTCACGCCAAATTCGGCCAAAACAGCACGAGGTTCCCTTACGGCGCGACTGCGATAGGCGTCAGATTTATACCAAGCCGGCGGGATGCCAAGCAAAGGCCAAGGGTAGCAACTACACAAAGTGCAAACGACCATATTGTGAATATCGGGCGTATTTTCGACGACTTTGATATGCTCGCCTTGGCGCCCGTAATACCCCAGTTCTGAAACCGCAGCCGTCGCATCATCCCGTAAAGCCTGCAAAAACGTGGGGTCTGACCAAGCTTTTGCAACAACGCGTGCGCCGTTTTTGGGCCCAATTTTATTTTGATAAGTATCGATGATTTCATCCAAAGCAGCAGGATCGATCAACCCTTTCTGGGTCAAGATCGTTTCTAGTGCCTTGACGCGAAGCGCTGGCTCGGGTGGCAGTACGGTATGGGGGTGATCATGATCATGTGGCATTGTGATAGATTGCCTTGCGAACTGACCCGCTGTCCAGCGCGATCTTCCCTTGCTCCCACAGGAAAACTTGCCTAGATAGCACCCGACTTAGAAGAAAGCGGTTCTGTTCATGGAAAACGTCGTCCTGATCATTCATCTGTTGCTGGCTTTGGGCCTGATCGCAGCTGTTTTGTTGCAAAGATCCGAAGGCGGGCTTGGCTCGATGGGTGGTGGCGGCGGTGGCGCCGTGTCAGCACGCTCGGCAGCGACTGCCATGGGTAAGGTGACATGGTTTCTGGCAATCGGTTTTATCTGCACGTCGATCGCGCTGACAATCATTGCCGCACAGAAATCGGCCAGCGGTTCAGTCGTTGACCGTCTGGGTGTCGAACAGCCTGCAACCGAGGAAACAGGCGGCGACCTTCCTGCGCTTCCTGCAGCGGACTCGCTGCTGCCACCAAGCAGTGGTGACCTGAACCTGACGCCCAGCGCCGACTAATCTACTACACTTTGGGGAAACCTTTTCAGGTCGCAACATAATGTTGCGACTCTGTTGCACGGGATTTGCGAATCTGATAGTTCTTAAATCCCGTGATGATGCGGTTTTTTCCGTCATCGATTCGCACAAAATACGAACTAATCACGGGGGTCGGGCCACATGGCGCGGTATATATTCATTACAGGTGGTGTCGTCTCTTCGCTGGGCAAAGGTCTTGCCTCGGCCGCCCTTGGTGCGTTGCTTCAAGCCCGCGGTTTCAGCGTGCGTCTGCGTAAGTTAGACCCCTATCTAAACGTTGACCCCGGCACCATGTCCCCGTTTGAGCACGGAGAGGTTTTTGTGACCGACGACGGCGCAGAAACGGATTTGGACTTGGGGCACTATGAACGCTTCACGGGTGTTCCAGCACGCAAGACTGACTCGGTTTCGTCGGGCCGGATCTATTCGAACGTTCTAGAGAAAGAACGACGTGGCGATTATCTTGGGAAAACCATTCAGGTCGTTCCCCATGTGACGAACGAGATCAAAGACTTCATCAACATCGGGGATGATGAAGTCGACTTTATGCTCTGCGAAATCGGCGGCACCGTCGGTGACATCGAAGGCTTGCCGTTTTTTGAAGCGATCCGTCAGTTCAGCCACGACAAGCCGCGCGGTCAGTGTATCTTTATGCACCTCACCCTTCTTCCCTATCTGGCAGCAAGCGGCGAGTTGAAAACCAAACCAACCCAGCACAGCGTGAAAGAACTTCAATCCATCGGAATCGCCCCCGACATTCTGGTTTGCCGATCTGAACAGCCGATCCCAGAAAAAGAGCGCCAGAAAATTGCTCTGTTTTGTAACGTTCGCAAGGAAGCGGTTGTCGCGGCATATGACCTGAACTCGATCTACGAGGCCCCCTTGGCATATCACCGCGAGGGACTTGACCAAGCCGTTCTGGATGCATTCAATATTTCTCCGGCACCAAAACCGGATCTGACCGTCTGGGAAGACGTGGCAGACCGCATTCACAATACCGACGGTGAAGTGAAAGTAGCCATCGTTGGGAAATACATCCAACTTGAAGATGCTTATAAATCTATCAAGGAAGCGTTGACGCATGGGGGCATGGCCAACCGTGTGAAGGTCAAGGTTGAATGGGTAGACGCCGAGATTTTCGACACCCAAGACCCTGCCCCTCATTTGGAAGGGTTCCATGCGATCCTAGTTCCAGGTGGTTTCGGCGAACGCGGCACCGAAGGCAAAATCAAGGCTGCCGAATTTGCGCGAACCAAAAAAATTCCTTACCTGGGGATTTGTCTGGGCATGCAAATGGCCGTAATCGAAGGCGCGCGGAATGTGGCAGGCATCAAAGATGCGGGATCGGAAGAGTTTGACCACGAAGCTGGCGCCAAGCGCTTTGAGCCGGTGGTCTATCACCTGAAGGAATGGGTGCAGGGCAACCACAAGGTCGAACGGAAAGTTGGCGACGACAAGGGCGGCACTATGCGATTGGGCGCCTACAACGCAACTTTGTGCGAAGGCTCCAGTGTAGCAAAAATCTACGGAACAACCCAGATCGAAGAACGCCACCGCCACCGCTACGAGGTAGATATGCGCTACCGTGAACAGCTTGAGACCTGCGGGCTTCAGTTCTCTGGCGTGTCACCGGATGGTCGTCTTCCGGAAATTGTGGAATGGAAGGATCATCCTTGGTTCATCGGTGTTCAGTATCACCCGGAATTGAAATCAAAACCGTTTGATCCGCATCCCCTGTTTGCGGACTTCGTCCGCGCAGCGGTGGAAAATTCACGGCTTGTTTAATCGTTGCGGGCACCAAGGGGGCTCTGCCCCCCTTGCGCCATTGGCGCAATTCACCCCGGAATATTTTTGGACAAAAGTAAACTGATGCTGTCCTATCAGCATATCTACCACGCAGGTAATTTGGCGGACGTTCAAAAGCATTCTCTGCTGTGTTGGATGCTCGACTATCTTACACGCAAAGACAAACCGCTGAGCTACATCGAAACCCATGCGGGGCGCGCTCTGTATGATCTGTCTTCGAACGAAGCTGCAAAAACAGGTGAAGCAGAAAAAGGGATTGAGCTGGTTTTAGAAGACTGGTTTGCGCCTGAGCATGCCTACAGGCGACAACTGGACCTTGTTAAATTAAAATACGGTGAGGCAAGTTATGCGGGCTCGCCTTTGTTGGCTGCAGGTTTGCTGCGGCCAAGTGATCAGATAACGCTTTGCGAATTGCATCCCAGAGAATTTATCGCACTGAGAGAATCGCTTTCTGACGTCTCTGCGCGAATTGTGAAAAAGGATGGGTTGGAAACTGCGCTCAGCCTGTGCCCTCCGACGCCACGCCGCGGGCTGCTGTTGATAGATCCAAGCTATGAGGTGAAGTCCGACTACGACGCGATCAGCAAGGCGCTTCCTGCCTTGCACCGCAAGTGGAACGTGGGCGTGATCGCACTGTGGTATCCGATTTTGAAAAACAGCGCGCAGGCCGCTATGTTGGCGCGATTGAAAGCAGAGATTACTGATGCTTTCCTGCACGAAGTGCGGTTTCCCCCGGCGCGGGACGGGCACAAAATGATCGGGTCCGGGATGTTTATCGTCAATCCACCGTTTGGGATTGAAGGGGAAGCAAAACGCCTGTCTCAGCTTTACAATACACTCTGACCTTGACCTTTGGGGAGTGAAAGAACACTTCTTTATCAACGAAAAGGGGGAACGCAAAATGGCAAAAGGCTATTGGATTGCAAACAATATCGTGCATGACGCCGAAGAATACGAAGCATATAAGGCAGCAAATGCAGCGCCTTTTGCCAAGTATCACGCCAGATTTCTGGTGCGGGGCGGCCAGCAAACCATTGTAGAGGGAACAGCCTTTCCCCGAACTGTCGTGATCGAATTTCCGTCATACGAAGACGCCGTCGCATGTTACAACTCTGCCGAATATCAAGCGGCACTTGCCATTCGTCTACCCGTATCAGAGTCAAATCTAGTGATCGTTGAGGGATATGACGGTTAAACCATGCTTTCCAAATTACTGACATCTGTCCTTGGAGGACATGCCACGCCCCTGCCCGATCAGGACGCGCGTCTTGCGTTAACCGCCCTTCTGGTTCGGGTGGCCCGAGCAGACGAGTTTTATGACGATGATGAAGCAGCCCAGATAGATCGCATCAACATCGCCAGATATGGGCTATCGCCTTTCGAAGCCGCTGGTTTGCGCAGACAGGCAGAAGAGGCTGAAAAAATCGCGGCTGACACAGTGCAATTTACACGCGCGATCAAAGAAGCCGTGCCCTACGAAGACCGAATTGGTGTGATCGAAGCGTTGTGGCAGGTGGTTTTGGCGGATGGTAACCGCGACCCCGAAGAAGATAGCTTACTGCGGCTGACGTCAAACCTTTTGGGTATCAACGATCGTGACAGTGCGCTTGCGCGGCAAAGGGTCAGCCAGTCATGATTGCGTGGCTCGGCATGTATGACAGGCCCGAGCTTGCCGAAGCAAATGATGAATTTTGGGCGTTGGTCCGTGACAACCTTGGCTTCGGACCAACGCAGCGGGCGACGGACCTGGATGCTTGGGGTGTCTGGTTGTCACCCGACTTATTGCTCGCCCAGACCTGCGGGTTACCTTATCGGTCGAGACTTTATAAAGCGGTATCACTTGTGGGAACGCCAGACTACGGAGTTAAGGGGTGCCCGCCAGGATATTATCAAAGTGTCATTGTGGGGCGATCCGAGTGCCCTCCGGACCTTGAAGAACTTTCATCCCTTCGGTTCGCATACAATGAGCGCGGCTCTCAGTCTGGATGGGCCGCTTTTTGGGAATACATACCCCCTGCAGCGCACCCAAAATCACTTATAGAGAGTGGTGGCCACCGTGCCTCGGCACAAATGGTGGCCGAGGGGGGCGCTGATATTGCCTCATTGGATATTGTGACTTGGAACATTATCCGCCGTCATGATGAGTTCGCCTCGCGACTGACCGTTCTTGCCCACACCAAACCTACACCAGGACTGCCGTTTATCACCGCACAGCACGGAAAAACTGCCGCCCTAGAGGATGCCGTTAAACGCGCAATCGAAAACCTGTCTTCGAACTCGAAGTCACTGTTACTTCTAAAGGACTTCATTCAGATATCTCAGCAAGATTACCTTACGGTACCTATGCCGCCTGAATAGAGGATTGCCCTTGAAATCTTTGCTGTGTCGTATTCTGTTTGCCAAGCTGCAAACTGCATATACGATAGCAATATCAGTACACCGATAATGGTGCGGTAAAAGCGCGGGGAAGTAATGGTCGAAGACACACCGGTCATAGAAATCACAAATCTTCATAAGAGATATGGAGATTTAGAGGTTTTGAAAGGTGTCGATATTTCGGCGCGCAAAGGTGATGTCGTCTCGTTGATCGGTTCATCCGGCTCTGGCAAATCCACACTCTTACGCTGCGCGAACCTATTGGAAGATAGCCAGCAAGGCGATGTATTTTTCAAAGGTGAGCCTGTTCTTTGGTCCGGTACGGGCCTGCATCGCCGACCCGCGGATCCGAAGCAAGTCCTGAGAATTCGCACCAACCTTTCGATGGTGTTTCAGCAGTTCAACTTGTGGTCTCATATGACGATTCTTCAGAACGTCATGGAAGCGCCCGTGACCGTTCTGGGGCGCGACAAGGACGAGGTCGAGGTTGCGGCCAGAAAGTATCTTGCGAAAGTCGGCATTGGCGACAAATGCGATGCTTGGCCTGCACAGCTTTCCGGTGGACAGCAACAACGAGCAGCGATTGCCCGCGCGCTATGTATGGAGCCAGAAGCGCTGCTTTTTGACGAGCCGACATCAGCCTTAGATCCTGAGCTTGAGCAAGAGGTCGTGAAGGTCATAAAAGACCTCGCGGCCGAAGGACGTACAATGTTGCTTGTCACCCACGATATGAAAATGGCCTCTGATGTCTCGGATCATGTCGTCTTCCTGCATCAGGGCCGCATTGAAGAGCAAGGGCCACCTGAAAGTCTATTCGGGTCGCCACAAACAGAACGCTTGCGGGGATTCCTCTCTGCAACGTCACATTTGTAAACCTAGGGAGAAAAAGATGAAAAAACTCATCCTAACTACGGCCGTCTTGGCCCTTACTGCCGGTGCTGCGGTTGCAGGCAGCCACTCGGTTGTCCGCATGGGCACCGAAGGCGCGTATGCGCCGTGGAACTTTATCAACGACGCTGGCGAAGTTGATGGTTTTGAGCGCGATTTGGGCGACGAGTTGTGCGCACGCGCTGAGTTGACCTGTGAATGGGTCACTAACGAGTGGGATTCGATCATCCCGAACCTTGTGTCGGGTAACTACGACACCATCATCGCAGGCATGTCGATCACCGACGAGCGCGATGAGGTCATCGACTTTACCCAAGCCTACACTCCGCCGGATCCGTCTTCTTTCCTGGCCCTGTCTGCTGACGTAGACGTGACCACCGGTGTCATCGCCGCGCAGACCTCGACTATTCAGGCCGCCTATGTCGCAAACGCCGGCTGGGCTTTGATCGAATTTGCAACACCAGAAGAAACCGTCGCAGCCGTTCGAAATGGTGAAGCGGATGCTGTTCTTGCAGACAAAAGCTATCTCGATGCATTTGCAGGCCAGGACGGCTTGGTCATGCTTGAGCGCACCGAGCAAATCGGCGGTGGCGTCGGAATTGGCGTTCGCGAAAGCGATAGCGAGCTGCGCGAGAAGTTCAATGCAGCCATCCAGTCGATGAAAGACGACGGCAGCCTGAACGCGTTGATCGAGAAATGGGAAGTCGCTTCTACTTGGCAGTAATACTGTCGGCTCGTACGGGTTACCCGTACGAGCCCCACACATGTTATGTTTGAATTTTGCACAAACCCCGAAACACTTGGAAATTTCCAATGGCTTGCCTGTTATTTGACAATCGGCAAGCAATTCGCGTTTTATAAATCGTTCGGGGTGGTGCTGATTTTGCTGGCAATTACTGCGCCGACCGCGCTTGCGTTTGGCTTTGGCGCAGCGTCAATGGCACGCGCTCGGTTCGGCCCACTTCGCTGGTTCGGTAAAGGGTATATCGCTGTTGTCCGCGGTGTTCCTGACATCGCGTTTTTCTTGTTTTTTGTGATCGCTCTAGATCAAGCCTTTGAATACCTCAGGCACAAAGCGCTTTGCCCTGATTGGGACCAACCGATCCGGCAAGGTAATGACTTTATCGTCTGTCAGGCCGCCAAATTGCCGCTTGGAAACGCTCCGCAATGGATCCACGAGACCTACGGTTTCTTTCTTGCGGTTCTAACCTTCTCGATCGTCTTCGGGGCCTTTGCAGCCAATGTCCTATATGGCGCCATGCGGGCAGTTCCCCGTGCCCAGCTTGAGACTGCCGAAGCCTATGGAATGACCCATCGACAGACCTTCTGGCGCATTCTGGTGCCGCAGATGTGGGTCTATGCGTTACCCGGTTTGTCTAACCTGTGGATGGTTCTGATCAAGGCAACGCCACTGTTATTCCTGCTTGGTATCGAAGACATCGTGTACTGGGCCCGCGACTTGGGTAGCACAAAAAGCCCGAAATTTACCGCTTATCCACATGGCGATTGGCGCATTTGGTATTTCCTTGCCCTTCTTGTGTTTTATCTGGCTTTCACCAAAGTCTCTGAAGTGGTGTTGGACAAGATCATGAAGCGTCTCACACACAGTCAAGCCACTGCAGGCGGTGAAGCACAAAGAAAGGCCGCGGTATGAGTTGCTGGGAAACCATCGCGGATTACGCCTTTCGCTCGATCGGGTTCGGGGAACGCTTGTTACCACGCAGCGATTTCACGGTTTGCCAACAGTTTGTTCTGATAGGCTCGGGCATGCTGTGGAACATATACTTTGGGCTGGTGGCCCTTCTGTCGGGATTCTTCTTTGCAACCGTGGTGGCGTTGGGCAAAGCCTCAAGTAACGTCTTGCTGCGCAAACCCAGCGAGTGGTTCATATTTATCTTTCGGGGATCGCCACTCTTCATCCAGTTTTTCTTTGCTTATTTTCTGTTCCTCAGCCTGAAATCGGTCGCCCCGTTTTTCTCGCCCTTTACGTCGGCATGGCTGGGTGCGTTGGTCGTGTTGTTCCTGAACACTGCCGCCTATACTGGTGAAATCTTTTACGGGGCGCTGCTATCAATTCCTAAATCTGATACAGAAGCCGCTGATGCGTACGGCTTTTCTGGGTTTTCTCGATTCAAGAAAATAACTTGGCCTACGATGTTACGTTTGGCCTGGCCAGCCTACACTAACGAAGCAATATTCTTGTTTCATGCCACAACACTGGTGTTTTTCTCGGGTTTCCCAGCGCGGCAACAGAAGGGCGACGCGCTGTACTATGCCAGCTATTTTGCGGACAAAACGTTCAATCCGTTCATCCCCTACCCAATTTTGGCGGGCTACTTTATTCTGCTCACATTGGTCGTGATCGGAATATTCGGCTGGGTGAACAAGCGGTTGAACAAGCATTTGCCACAGGAAGCCCGCCGGAAGCTTCGTATTCGACCCAATTTGATCCGTTAATCTAAACGGCCGCTTCCGCAAGCATCTTCAGCCTTTCCACCATCGACCTCAGCCCGTTCGAGCGTTGCGACGAGAGGTTCTCTTGCAAGCCAAGGCGGGAAAGTTCTTCAGCTGCATTGATTTTCGCAGCTTCGGCAACCGGAACGCCATTGTATAGCGCTGCCAGAACGGCGATTAATCCGCGTACGATCATGGCGTCACTATCGCCTTTAAAGCCGAACACACCGCCTTCGATCTGTGGATAGAGCCACACTTGGCTAGCGCAGCCGTGGACCTTGTTCATTTCGACTTTCAAAGCCTCTTCCAAGGGCTCCATCGCTTTGCCCATGTCGATCACATGGCGATAGCGATCTTCCCAATCGTCCAGAAATTCAAAATCTTCAACGATTTCTTCAAAGGCTTCAGACATGGAAGTACTCCTGCTTTCCTAGCGGATCTAGGTTCCCTGACCGGATACGTCCAGTGACCAGATCAGAGTTTTACGATTTTGATGTTGCTACCACGCGCAGACAAGGCGATTTCACCGTTGCACAAGCGCAAAGCATCTTCGCCAAAAACCTCTTTGCGCCATCCTTTCAACGCAGGGATATCGCGCAATCCAGCGGCAATACTGTCTAAATCAGCCGCTGAGGCGATCAGCTTTTGCGCAACGCCGGTTTCTTCAGTTTTCGCCTTAAGAAGCACCCGCAGCAAATCCGCCAAGGCAGGATTTACCTGCAATTTGTCGCGCGATGTATCCGGTTTCGGGGCATTTTCGGGGGGGCATGCGACGCCCTTAGCAACCGCGGCAAGTATCCCGTCGGCAATGACACCTTTGCGTGCCTCGCGCAGCAAAAGGCGCGAGCGGCCGAGATCTTGATGGTTCTTTGGCTTGGTCGACGCCAATTCAACCAGCGCATCGTCCTTGAAAACACGGCTTCTGGGCACGTCGTTTTCCTGCGCATAGGCTTCGCGGAAATGCGCCAGCTCCCGAACAATCGCCAAAAACTTTCCGGAATTCGTGCGGGTCTTTACCCGCCTCCATGCATTTTCTGGATGCACAATGTAGGTCTCGGCATCGGTCAAAATTTCTAGCTCTTCACGAAGCCATTTTTCTCGTCCGGTATTACGCAACTGATTACGCAAGAATTCGTAAATCGTACGAAGATGCGTTACATCAGCCAATGCATATGTCGCCTGCGCCTCGGTGAGCGGACGCCGCGACCAATCGGTAAACCGCGAGCTTTTATCAAGCGCTTCTTTCGCAATCTTGCGCACAAGGGTTTCGTATCCGACCTGTTCGCCAAAGCCGCAAACCATTGCAGCAACCTGAGTGTCAAACAACGGCGAAGGAACAAAACCCGCGTCGACGTAGAAAATCTCAAGGTCTTGCCGTGCGGCGTGAAACACTTTGACGACAGCTTGATTGCGAAAAAGCTCGTAAAGTGGGGCAAGCGACAGACCATCGGCTAACGGATCCACCAGAACGGCATCGTCATTTCCGTCACCAGCCACGGCAAGCTGTATAAGGCAAAGCTTGGAATAATAAGTCCGTTCCCGAAGAAATTCGGTATCGACCGTCACATAGTCGAACCCACTGGCGTATTCACAGAACTCAGCGAGCTCTTCCGTCGATGTTATTGTCTTCATAGATACCAAGAAAGTTAGGAACGCTAATCCACCGCCGTATAGCCGTTATGTAAAGGCATAGCAAACGGGTCAGAGCCTATCGACTTGTCGTCATGTCCTCGGCGAATTCGCGCAGGACTTTGGGGTAAAGCTTATGCTCTTCTACCAGCACACGCGCCGCTAAAGTATCTGCGGTATCATCATCCAAAATGGGCACTCTAGCCTGCGCCAGAATGGGCCCATCGTCCAAAATTTCGGTCACGATATGAATCGAGCAACCCGCTTCGTTGTCTCCAGCTTCAATCGCACGGGCATGAGTATTCAGGCCCGGGTATTTGGGTAGCAAAGACGGATGGATGTTCAGCATCCTACCCGCCCAGCGCCGCGAAAACTCTGGGGTCAGAATTCGCATAAATCCTGCGTGACAGATAATATCCGTGTCTGCCGCCAGTAGATACTTTTCCATCTCGTGCTCGAACGCGGCGCGATCTTTTCCGAACGGGCGGTGATCAACGCAGGCCGTCGGGAGCCCCAGCGCTTGAGCTTTGGACAATCCACCCGCCTCTGGCTTGTTGGCAAACACCAATACGGGACGTGCCGGATGATCGCCGGTCATACTTTCTACAAGCTTGACCATATTCGAGCCGCCGCCCGAAATCAGGATGGCGACCCTCAAAGTCACAGCAGAGTACCTGAATAGGACACGCCCTGCCCTTCCTTTACGGACCCAAGGCGAACAACGTGTTCTCCGGCTTCGGTTAAAAGAGCTTCAAGCGCATCGGCTTGGTCTGCGGCAACGCTAAGAACCATGCCAATTCCGGCGTTAAAGGTTTTCAGCATTTCCGCCTGATCCATTCCGCCATTGTCGGCAAGCCACTGAAACACAGCAGGCAATGTCCAGCTATTCAGATCAATTTCAGCCCCCAAACCTTCTGGCAGAACG
Source organism: uncultured Rhodobacterales bacterium (assembly GCA_964453855.1). Lineage (GTDB taxonomy): Bacteria > Pseudomonadota > Alphaproteobacteria > Rhodobacterales > Rhodobacteraceae > JASMHC01. The sequence goes on along the minus strand of CAYVRN010000008.1, from coordinate 941 downwards.
CGAGGCAGGTTTTCGGTCAAGCCGCCGCCGGTAATATGCGCCAAAGCATGCACGCCGCCAGCCTGAACAGCCGCCAACGCCTGCTTCACATAGAGCCGCGTCGGCGCCAGCAGGGCCGCCCCAAGAGAGCCTTCGCCCCAAGGACAATCTGCATCCCAGCCCAGACCGGATTTTTTCACAATAGCACGGACCAGAGAATATCCGTTCGAGTGCACGCCATCCGAAGCCAGACCAAGAAGCACGTCACCAGCAACAACGCCGGCAGGTAGATCTGTGCCGCGCTCCATCGCGCCGACAGCAAAGCCGGCCAGATCGAAATCGCCTGCTTCGTACATCCCCGGCATTTCAGCCGTTTCACCGCCGATCAGGGCACATCCCGACAGCTCGCATCCTTTGGCAATGCCTTCAATGATGCGTACAGCACTTTCTGTTTCCAGCTTACCGGTTGCAAAGTAGTCTAGGAAAAACAATGGTTCAGCACCCTGGCAGACCAAATCGTTCACGCACATTGCCACCAGATCAATGCCGATCGTATCTACATTGCCGGTATCAATAGCAATGCGCAGCTTGGTGCCAACGCCGTCGGTTGCCGCAACAAGAATCGGGTCCTGATATCCTGCCCCTTTAAGGTCAAACAGTGCTCCAAAACCGCCCAATCCTGCCATAACCCCACTACGAGCTGTACGTTTGGCAGCGGGCTTTATTCGCTCGACCAGATCGTTTCCAGCATCAATATCTACGCCTGCATCCGCATAAGTCAGACCGTTGTTACCCGAGGTCATGGTGCACTCCTTTTCGTGTTGCGCAGCGATTAGACCATCAACTGCAAAAGGGCAATCTGAAAGCCTTGACGTTGCTCGGCTTACTGCTAAACACTCTTTCATGGCGGGCCTGTAGCTCAATTGGTTAGAGCAGAGCGCTCATAACGCTTTGGTTGCGGG
>CAYVRN010000007.1:0-68262 GCA_964453855.1 uncultured Rhodobacterales bacterium | reverse complement strand
GACGCAGAGCGGAGCAGCGCATATGGCCTCAGGCGAATGGAATCACGTTCCCGATAAACTGCCCCTAGAGGTAAACCCGCTGTTTCACTGGCCGCCAAACCCAAGGGCTGTTTTTCTGTGGTACTGGTCCAGTTGGTTCCCGTTGACGATCAATCTTGCCATCGTCGGACTGGCATATGGCAGTTATCACACCGCTGCACCAACGCTGGAAGAAGCCGCCACGCCCGGCCTGTGGATGCTGACGATCCTGATCCGGAATCTGGTTCTTGTGACCCTTCTGGCGCAGGGACTTCACATGATGTTCCACGCAAGGCAATTGCAGGGTGTTGACCATAAATACGACCCCAGACCCTTTCCCCGCAAAGGCCGTGTGTTCACCTTTGGCAGCCAGTATTGGGACAACGTCTTCTGGGCGCTCGCGTCGGGTGTCACGATCTGGACGGGCTGGGAGTGTTTGATCTGGTGGGCCATGGCGAACGGTTACGCGCAGGTCTGGCTTTGGTCCGACGGCTGGGTCTGGTTCCTTGCCGTATTCTTTCTGATCCCCGTATGGGAAAGCTTTTATTTTTACTGGATACACAGGCTGTTACACACGAACCTGCTTTACCGATTTCACGCATTACACCACCGGAACACAGACATCGGCCCGTGGTCTGGGCTGTCTATGCATCCCGTGGAACACCTGTTCTATTTCGGCACCGCGTTTATCCATTTTGTTGTCCCGACCCATCCTGTCCATCTGATTTGTCACCTGATGTTCTACGCGCTCTACGCCATCACCACACACACCGGTTTTGAAGGTATTTGGCGGGCAGGTCGCAAACGCCTGCATCTGGGTAACTTCCACCACCAGATGCACCACCGGTATTTTGAGGTGAACTACGGCACGTTAGAAGTTCCGTGGGACCGGTTCTTTGGCACCTTCCACGACGGGACCGAGGCGGGCAAGGCGATGATGAAAGAGCGGTTGAAGAACAGGAAGCGGTGAGTTTTACATCCCTGAGAAGGTGGGGATGATCAAATGTCAGCGCGTGCGCGTTATCTTTAGAAAAATACGCTCCAAAAGCAAAACGCCCGAGGTTTCCCCGGGCGTTTCTTTAATTTCCGCGGGCAGTATTTACCCGATGATCGCGTTCAACGTCGCGCTTGGGCGCATGACCTTGGCTACCTTGGCTGGGTCGGCGTGGTAGTATCCACCAAGATCCGCAGGGGCGCCCTGAGCCGCTGCCAGTTCTGCAAGGATAGCTTCCTCACCGTCGGCCAAGGCTTTGGCAACGCCCGCAAATTCCGCCGCAAGCTCTGCGTCGTCAGTTTGTGCCGCCAGTGCTTCGGCCCAGTAGCGGGCGAACCAGTAGTGGCTGTCGCGGTTGTCGGGTTGACCCACTTTGCGCGATGGCGAGCGGTCGTTATCCAGAATGCCCTGTGTGGCTTCTTCTGCCGCACGACCCAGCACACCTGCTTTTGCGTTGCCGCGTGAATCGGCCAGGAAGTTCAGGCTTTCACCAAGAGCACAGAATTCGCCCATCGAGTCCCAACGCAGATGGCTTTCTTCCACCAGTTGCTGCACGTGTTTCGGTGCGGATCCGCCCGCGCCGGTTTCAAACATGCCACCGCCCTGCATCAGTTTCACGATCGACAACATTTTCGCCGAGGTTCCCAGTTCAAGGATCGGGAACAGGTCGGTCAGATAATCGCGTAGTACGTTGCCGGTGATCGCAATGCTGTCCTTGCCCGCGGTGATGGTTTCTAGCGACTGGCGGGTTGCTTCGCGCGGCGCCATGATCTGGAATTTATCAGCAACACCAGCAGCTTCCAGTGCGGGTTTAACGTACTCGATCAACTGCGCGTCGTGGGCGCGGTTGGCATCCAGCCAGAAGATCGCTTCTGATCCGGTCAAGCGCTGACGGTCGATGGCCAGTTCGATCCAATTCAGGATCGGTGCTTTTTTCGCAGTGCACGCGCGCCAGATATCTCCAGCCTCAACGTCTTGCGCGTGCAAGGTTTCGCCGTTTTCCAAAACGATGCGGATGGTACCGTCGGCCGGCACTTCGAAAGTGGTCGGGTGCGATCCGTACTCTTCCGCTTTTTGCGCCATCAGTCCGACGTTGGCAACGGATCCGGCTGTTGTGACGTCCAAGGCACCGTTTTCTTTGAAGAAATTGATGGTTTCATCATAGATCGTCGAATAGCAGCGATCGGGGATCACACAGTTGGTATCGCCTTTGGCGCCGGTTTCATCCCAGCCTTTGCCGCCCGCGCGGATCACGGCCGGCATCGAGGCGTCGATGATGACGTCTGACGGGACATGTAGGTTGGTGATGCCCTTGTCGCTATCGACCATATACATGGAAGGACGGTCCAATGCGGCGATTTCTGCTTTGATTTCAGCGGCATTGTCCATGCCGTCGATGGTTGCCAGAACCTGACCCAGACCCGAATTCGGCGATCCGCCTGCCGCTGCAATGGCTGCGCCGTGGTTGTCCCAGACCGGGCCCAGCCATGCTTTGACGCAGTGACCAAAGATGATCGGGTCCGAGACCTTCATCATCGTGGCTTTCATATGGAACGAGAACATCGTGCCGTCTGTCTTGGTATCTTCAATGGCGTTTGCCAGGAATGCTGACAGGGCTTTTGCGCTCATGTAGGTGGCGTCGCAAACAGTGCCTTCGTCCAGCGGCCAGCTGTCTTTCAAAACAGAAACACTGCCGTCTTTGCCAACGAATTCGATTTTCGCGTTGCCAGCCTGTGCCGCTGTAATGGTGGCCGAAACCTCGTTTTCGTAAAAGTCGTTGCCCGGCATCGACGACACTTTGGTTTTGCTGTCGGCAACCCATGTGCCCATCGAGTGCGGGTTCTTTTGAGCAAAGTTTTTAACAGCTTTCGCTGAGCGGCGGTCGCTATTGCCTTCGCGCAGAACGGGGTTCACCGCCGAGCCTTTGATTGCGTCGTAGCGGGCGCGCACGTCTTTTTCAGCGTCTGTTGCGGGTGCTTCCGGGTAGTCAGGAATATTATAGCCTTGCGACTGAAGCTCTTTAACGGCGGCCACGAGCTGTGGAACCGAAGCCGAGATGTTCGGAAGCTTGATCACGTTCGCTTCGGGGGTTTTGACCATGACACCCAATTCTGCCAGATCATCCGTGATACGCTGTTCGTCCGTCAGATGCTCGGGGAAGGTCGCCAGAATACGACCTGCAAGCGAAATGTCCTTGGTTCCGACGGTGACGCCAGCTGCATTGGCAAACTTGCGTACAATCGGTAGCAACGAAGCGCTGGCCAGCTCGGGGGCTTCGTCGACGATTGTATAAATGATGTCGGCGGGTGAATTATCTGTCATGTTTCACGACCTTTCAGCGTTATGTGTCAGACGTAATCTTGGGTGGCACCGTTGTGCATTTTTGCGCTGCATACATTGGTATACCAATTTTCTTTGTAGCTCTTAGGAGTGTTTGCGCCGCGACGCAAGACAATTCAAGCGACACGGTAAGCGGAAATTGACGCAGTTTGCCACTTATCACTGAACTGAATACACGCGATTGGGTGCTAAATCTTCAAAATCACACGTAATCTGACGTATTTTACCCAGTATTTATGGGTTTGACGGTGATTTTTCTATGCATGCGAAGACTTGAATGCTATAAATATTCAAGTTTGGCGATAATATCGCGATCTAGGGGAGGATGAAATGCTAGATAACGGCGATCTCGAGAATGCAAAAAGCATGTCGATTATTATTACCAAGGGTTCACTGGATTGGGCTTACCCTCCATTTATCCTTGGAACAACCGCTGCGGCCATGGACGTTGATGTGACGATGTTCTTCACGTTTTACGGTTTGCCACTGTTGAAAAAAGACCTGAACCTTAAGTTCACACCGCTTGGCAATCCGGCGATGGAAATGCCTATGATGGGCGGCCATATGGCGATGCCCAACATGATCGGCATGTTGCCTGGCGTTGGCGCCATGGCTGGCGGCATGATGAAAAACCTCATCAAGAAAAAGGGCGTGGCGTCGATTGAGGAATTGCGCGAAGCGGCCATTGAATCGGACATAAAAATGATCGGCTGTCAAATGACGCTGGACCTGTTCGAATACGACCGTAAAGATATGATCGACGAAATGGAGATTGGCGGTGCGGCGACCTATATGGAAAAAGCTCTGAAAGCCGACATCAACCTGTTTATTTAATACAAGAAGTCTAAACGGAGGTACAACCAAATGGCAGATCAAACACTGGACGCAAAGGGGCTGAACTGCCCGCTACCGATCCTGAAAGCCAAAAAAGCGCTGAAGGGTATGACGGGCGGTCAGACTTTGGCAATTGAATCCACAGACCCTGGTTCGGTTGCCGACTTTGCGGCGTTCTGCAATCAGACTGGCAACGAGCTGCTCAGCTCGGGCAGCGAAGGCAACGTTTACAAGTTTGAGATCAAGAAAGCGTAAATCGTTTTTCGATCACTTTGTAGAAACCCCGAGGCTTATGCTTCGGGGTTTTTATTTGCAAGAAAGAGCAAACCTTAGGAAATCATCAACCCAAGGCGATTGCTTGGTGTTTCGCATATGGATGAAACCAGCCAGAGTGTTGGATTTGCGTAACCCGTCGGATTGACCGTCTGTCCCGAACCCCCGCGTTACGTTCCTGCAAAACCCGGTTTCGGAAGAGGTCTCTAATCGGGCATAGTGGAATTCATGCGCGCGGTATTCGCGCCCGTCGTTGCCCCATGGATGAGCATCATTTCGTTTAAAACGCACGTATCCACGCCCCTGCGGTTTGCCGTGCATAGATGCTGTCGCATCAAAAAATCCCACCATATCTGCGCGATCACTTCCCCAGCGAATATCATTACACAGATACATCAAGCCGCCACACTCGGCGTAGCAGGGTAGTCCGGCGTGCAAGGCCTTGTGGACCGATTGGCGCATCTCGGTATTTGCCGCAAGCTGGTGCATATGGGTTTCGGGAAAGCCCCCGCCGATGAACAATCCGTCCAAATCCGGCAGTGACCTGTCGTTCAGAAAATCCACATAAATCAATGTGGCGCCGGCATCCGAAAAGGATTGCAGATCGTCGGTATAGTAAAACCCGAACGCGCTGTCGCGGGCGATCCCGATGCGAAGCCCGTCGGCAAAACCGGACTGCGGCGGCACAGGGGAGACCGGAAGGTCGGACGTTTCATGGGCCAGTGCCATGATCGCCTCAAGATCGCATTGCTCGGCAACAAGATCGGCGACCAGATCAATCCACTGCTCGGTTTCTTGATTTTCAGAAGGGGTGATCAAACCCAAGTGGCGTTCGTCAATAAGCATATCTGCAGATTTGCGGATTGCGCCCAGAACTGGAAGATCGGTGTAAGTTTCGACTGCCTGACGCAGCTTGGCTTCGTGACGCGGACCACCGACACGGTTCAAGATGACGCCAGCAATAGTTACGTCTGGATCGAAATTCACATAGCCTTGCAAAAGGGGCGCAATGCCGCGTGTCATGCCAACGCAATCAATGACCAGAACAACAGGCAAGCCCAACAGTTTTGTCAGTTCCGCGTTGCTGTCGCTTCCGCTGATATCAATACCGTCGAACAGACCTTTGTTTGCTTCAACAACGGAAATCTCGGCCACTGATGCACGGCGCGCAAAGAAATCAGTCAGCTCTGCACGGTCCATCGTGTTGAAATCAAGATTGAAGCAAGGCGCTTTGCCTGCTGTGGATAGCCAAAGCGGATCGATATAATCCGGCCCCTTTTTAAAGCTGCCCACATGCAGCCCCTGCTTTTGCATTGCCCTGACAAGACCCGTTGACACAACCGTTTTGCCCGACGACTTATGCGCCGCGGCTATCATGAAACGGGGCTGGGCGCTCATGCGCGGGGCAGGAAGCCTTTGTCCCTGCTGTTCCAAAGCTCGGTGGCCGTGGCTTCGGCCGAGGCCATGTCCGCGGCTTTCCCCATAGTGCGCAAGGTGATTGCAAGCGTTCCTGTGACGGATGACAAAGCATAAGTGTCATCGGATTTGCCCTGCCAGATTTCGACAAGCTGGCTGACATCCATGTTTTCATCCGGCGGTTGGTGCCCGTTTTCCAGCATTTGTGGCCAGGTTTCCTCGATCGGTTCCCCGTCACCTAAAAGGCTCCAAACCGGCGTTGGCTTGTTGGGGCGACGTTCAATCTCGCCTCCTTCACCGCGGAATACAGCCATCCGCGGTTGCCCCATCAGTTTGGCGGCACCAGCGTGAATATCCATAAAACCGCGATGGAAAATTCCCTGCATCATGGTTTCGGCATTTAGAGGGTTCAGCATGCGGCTGAAGGTGTGCACGGGCGAGCGCAAGCCGAAAATCGGGCGCAGTTCGATCAATTCCCGTAGGCGTGGACTAAGAACTTCCAGCGGAATGTAGCTAAAGCCGGTGCTGCGAATTTGGTCAGCCGCTTCGTGTAGGTTTGCAGCTTCTGGCAGGCCAAGCATTTTGATGATGCCGCGTGTGTAAACCCGCCCTGGCGTGTGGCCTTCGGTACCGTGCATCGTAACTTTGTAGCCAGCATTCACCAAGGCCATGACGGACAGAATGAAATAGGGCAGCTGGATGCGTTTACCTGCGTAAGATGACCAGTCCAGATCCACATGCGGGATGTCCTGAGGTAGATCATAAAGGCTTTTTGTCGCCTCGGCAAAGCCTGCGATTTCCTCGGGCGCTTCTTCTTTCAGGCGCAATAGCATCAAGAAAGCGCCAAGCTGTTCAGGCAAAACGTCGCCGCGCAGGATCATTTCCATCGCTTCGCGGGATTCATCCTGTGTAAGGTGCCGCTGTTTGGTTTTGCCGCGGCCAAGAATGGCCACGAACTTGGCGAAAGGATGTGGGGTTTGCGCGTCCATTTAGGGAACTTAGCCTTCCAGGTTCTTGTCTTCCAGATTCGTTGGCAGAATACGCAGAACCTTGGCCGCAACACCAGTTGCAATCAAAGCAATCGCGACACCGCCAACTCCAAGAGCCAGCTCATAAACCGAAGGGCTGTAGTTTGCGATTTCTCCGTCAAAGAAGGATGAAGACACCTCGTAGCCGGGGAAAATCTCAAGCGGGTAGGCCTGGCCGCCAACGATGATGACATAGAGTTGTGCCAACCCGCCGACAATTACCAAAACCGAGGCAAGGGCTGCCCGAGTACCCGCAGCGGCAGGAGTGCCGCCGTAGATCAGCGCCATCGGCAGCAAAGAGCCAATCACGATTTGCACCCCCCAGAAAAGCGTGGTGTAGACACCGCCTTCTGACAAGATAAACGTCTCGATCCCACTATGCTCGGTCGCATAAAGATTGGTGAAATGCTGGACCGCAGTAAAATAAAGCACAGCGGCGACAAACAGGGCCAAAAGATTTCCAAGGCGTTTGAGAAGGGCGTCGCTGATGTTGCGTCCGTCCATGCGGAACAAAGTCATCAGAACCAGAATAAAGACGGACAAACCCAGCGCGAAACTCATCGAGATAAACAGGGGCGCCATGATAGCCGCGTCATATCCCGGACGGGCGACCAGCCAGCCAAAGATCGATCCGGTACCTGTCGTCAGTATCAGACGCCAGACAAAGGCAACAAGACCCGCGGGTTTGGTGTATTTCGGGTGTACGCTGCGGTCCATTTGGACCCAAAGATACACGGCAACAATCGCCATAAAGCCTGTGTAAAGCAGGATGTTCCATGTGAAAATCGAAGTGAAGTTGAACGTCGTCATCGCAACAAGAAGCCGATCGGGTCGGCCGAGGTCGAGGACCAGAACCAGCAATCCGCCAACCAGAAGGGATATCGCCAGAACACCCGACAAACGCGATAATGGCTTATAGGCTTTGTTGTTAAACACCGACGCAATCGAGGCCACATTCAACGCCCCTGATGCGGCTACAATCAGGAAAATCGCAAAGACATGCGGCAGCCCCCAGACGATCTGGTTGTTCATGCCAGTCACTGCATGTCCGTTATGTTCGACGTAAAGAACAGAAAGCCCGGCGGCAGCGATCAGGGCGGCCAGGATGATGCCAAGTGTCCAAAGACTCTGAGTGGCTTTGATTTCACGATAGATCGTGCGTTCCATGTGGCAGCCCCCTTAGAAGTTCGCGTAGCGCACGCCTTGATTTAGATCGAGATCGGCGCGCAGGGCGGTTGTTGGATAAGCGGCGAGCGCTCTGGAGATATCACTGTCAGGATCGTTCAGATCGCCAAAAATCATAGCACCGTTGCCTGTCGCGTCACAGGCTTCCACACAGGCCGGAACGCGGCCTTCGTCAACACGGTGAACGCAGAGTGTGCAGCTTTCTACGGTTCCATTTCCGCGCGGGGCGTGTTCTTTCTGGTTGGTGGTCGGCTCGTGCACAAAGCTGCGGGCTTTGAACGGGCAGGCCATCATGCAGTAACGGCAGCCAATGCAGGTGTGTTTGTCGACCAGAACAATTCCGTCAACGCGTTTGAAGCTGGCACCTGTGGGGCAAACATCAACGCAGGGCGGCTCTTCGCAATGCTGGCACATGACGGGCATGCTTGTTTCATGCCCGGTGGCTTTGTCTTTCAAGGTGACCTTGCGGATCCACTGGGCGGCCTGTTCCGGATCGCCGTGACCTTCCCAACCGTTTTCGGTTTTGCAGGCGCTGACGCAGGCCGTGCAGTCACTGGCGCATTTATTGACATCTATCATCAAACCCCAGCGTTTGCCGGCGTCGGCTTGGCCTGCGGCGGCAGGTGAGCCGCCGAAGGCCATAACGGTCACTCCGGGGGCAAGGGTCAAAGTAACGGCCGCAGCCCCGCTTTTAAAAAAGTTGCGGCGCGAGGGATTTTCTGGACGATCCAATTTCATCTCTCTGATCCCCTTATTGATTTTCCGCCAGATAGGCGGCAATTTCCGTGGCTTCTGCATCGCTTAACCCGTCGCGCAGGTCGAGAAGCCGTGAGTGCAGCGGCGAAGGTTCTTCAAAGTCTTCCTGTGTTGAGCGGTGGCACATGAAGCAATCAACTTTGACGGCCGCAAAATCGTGGCAGGTCCGGCAAAAGTGGCGTTCGTCCTGATAGGTGACAGGATCGCCGGTTTCTTCGTCTTTGACGGTGTGGCAGTCGAAGCATTCTTTCAAGCTGGCCTCGATGCTGCGGTTGCCGTCGCGCATTGTCAAATCACGGTCGTGCTTCATCATCTCCATATGATACTTGCGCATGTACTCGTTGCCCTCTGGGTGAGGCTCACCCGTGGCAGCCGGAACCGAAGGGCCGTATTTCCAAAGCCCGTCTTCTGCTGCGGCAGGAAGTGCGACAGCCAGAAAGACACCAAGGATCGCCAAAAGACGCTTCATTGCCGTTATTCCCCCAGTCCCATCTTGATGTAACCGGTCGGGCAGACGTCGGCGCAGATATGGCAGCCGATGCAGCGGGTGTAATCGGTCTCGACATAGCGCCCAACGGTTCGGTCGGCCTTTTTCACGCGGTGTACAGCATCTTGAGGGCAGAAGATTACGCAGTTGTCACATTCGAAGCACATGCCGCAGGACATGCACCGCTCGCCCTCTTTCTGGGCCTGTTCTTCGGTGAAGCCGATGATGCGCTCTTCGAAGTTTCCAAGAACCGCGTCGCCTTCGATGTGTACTTCGTCTCGCACTTCGCGCGGGACAAAGTTGAAGTGACCTTTGAACAGCTCATGGTGCGGTATGATCTGCCCGTTCGAGCGGTCTTCGTAGTTGTGGATAGCAAAGCCTGCCGAGTTGGTGCCACGGGTTTGAGTGTGGTCATATTCGGTTGGGGTTTTGCCACGCTGGTTCAGTTCTGCCAGCAGGTTAAAGTGATGCACGTCCACCTTCGGGCGCTTTTTGTCGATCTCACCGTCATCAAGATAGTCGGTGATCGATTCAGCTGCTATGCGACCGTGGCCAATTGCTGTGGTCAACAGGTGGGGGCGCACGATGTCGCCGCCTGCAAAATGCTTGGAGCGGTCTTTGACCTGATAGCTTCCGGTGATGTCGATAAAGCCGCGACCGTTGTTCAGCTCGTCCATACCATCCAGATCGCCCATCTGACCGATAGCTGAGATGATAATGTCGGCCTCGATCTCGAACTCGGTGCCTTCGATGGCCTCGGGCACATTACCCTTCACGGTGCATTCGCACATACGTAGACCATGCGCCATGCCGTTTTCGTCTTTGAGAACCTCCAAAGGCATCACGCCACCTTTGATGTCCACGCCTTCGCGTTTGGCGTCTTCACGCTCGTGCTCGGCGGCTGTCATCTGCTCGATCGGGAACAGCGACGTTAGCGTGGCCTGCATGCCTTCGCGGCTCAGGCTGGTGGCAACATCGTGGCTGGTAAAGTCAACGAGTGAACCGTCATTGCGTTCTGGCAGGTAATCGGAAGTGATGTGACCAAGACGACGCGCGACCGAGGCAACGTCGATCGAGGTATCCCCACCGCCGACTACGACGACTTTGCGCGCAGTGCCCAATACGTAGCCTTGGTTGAAGGCATCTAGGAATTCGATGCCGTTGATGCAGTTTTCGGTGCCTTCCCAGCCCGGGATCGGCAAGTCACGGCCCTTTTGGGCACCCATAGCCCAGAAGACAGCGTCAAAGGCGTTCTCAAGCTCGTCAGTCGACACGTCGGTGCCGATGCGGGTGTTCACACGGACATCGACGCCCATGTCGATAATACGACCGATTTCGCTGTCCAGCATCGAGCGTGGCGTCCGGTAGCCCGGAATGCCGTAGCGCATCATGCCTCCCAGTTTCTCATGTGCTTCGAAAAGAGTGACCGCATGACCATCAAGACGCAGGAAGTATGCAGCCGCCAGACCAGCGGGGCCGCCACCGACTACAGCGACTTTTTTGCCGGTGTCGGCGCCGGGTTCGGCCATCTTGATGCCATTGGCATTGGCCCAGTCGCCAACATACTGCTCAACCCCGTTGATGCCGACATATTCGTCAACTTCGTTCCGGTTGCAGCCGGCTTCGCACGGGGCAGGGCAGACGCGGCCCATCGTGGCCGGGAAAGGGTTGGCGCTTACCATGCGCTGGAAGGCATATTCCTGCCACGGCATTTCGGCGTCTGTTGGCTTGTCCATCCCACGTGCAATCGCCAGCCAGCCGCGAATTTCATGACCTGATGGGCAAGATCCCTGACAGGGTGGCGTTTTGTGGATGTAGGTCGGGCACTTGTACGACTTATCCTGAGTGAAAATCTTGTCCTCAAGATCCCAATCGGCCGAGGTTTCGCCTTCTTCGAAGCGACGGAAAGTCGGTTGGTTTTTCGAGCTCATATCATTCATCAGAGGTCTCCTCCTCGGTGCCAGTATCGGCGTCTTCGTCCTCTTCTGAACCCGTCAGAATTATGGCGTTCGACACCAATTGGTGAACCGAAACGACGCTGTCCATGTCATAGCCAAACTTGGGCATAACTTTTGAAAACTGGGTTTTGCAGATCGCGCAGATCGCAGCCATGTGTGTGACGCCGTGTTCTTCGGTCACCTCTTGCAGGGCAGTCATGCGCGGGATTGATCCTTTGACGCGCAGATCCATCAGGTCGTCCGTCAGCAAGCCACCGCCGCCGCCACAGCACAAGGTGCTTTCGCGCGTGGTTTCATCGGCCATGTCGAAGAAGTTGTTACAAACGGATTTGATGACATTGCGCGGAATTTCAAACTGCCCGCCTGGCGTATCGCCCATGCGTGTTGCGCGTGCCACGTTGCAGCTGTCATGGTAGGTTAGGCGGATATGATCGTTTTGTGATTTGTCGAACTTCAGCGTGCCTTTCTGGATTTCACCCCAAGTGAATTCCAGAATATGCTGAGGGATCGGATAGTTCTGATCCAGGAAGTCCCATGGACCCGCCAGCGTGTTCAGATAGCTATAGGCAACGCGCCATGCATGGCCGCATTCGCCGAAGATAATCCGTTTTACACCAAGGTCTTGTGCGGCTTTTCTTATCCGCAGACTGATTTCACGCATGTTTTCGTAGGAACCGATGAACAGACCGAAGTTGGCCGCCTCAGACGCATAAGAGCTGATAGTCCAACTGACGCCTGCTTCGTGGAACACCTTTGCGTATCCCAACAACCCGTCGATGTGCGGTTCAGCGAAGAAATCAGCCGATGGGGTGACCAACAAAACGTCAGCGCCTTTTTCATCCAGCGGAATGCGGACTGACACGCCTGTATCTTCTTCTAGCTCTTCCTCAAGGTCTTCTAGCGTTGCGCGAAGGGCTTTCGGGTTGAGACCAAGGTTGTTGCCGACGTCTTTGACTTTGCCGATGATCTCATTCGAGTATTTCTGACCGACACCAACGCTATCCAGAATTTCACGTGCGGCCATAGTGATTTCGGCGGTATCAATCCCGTAGGGGCAAAAGACCGAGCAACGGCGGCATTCGGAACATTGGTGATAATAGCTATACCACTCGTCCAGCACCTCTTTGGTCAGATCACGTGCGCCGACCAGCCAAGGGAAATACTTACCCGCAAAGGTGAAATACCGACGGTAGACGCTTCGAAGTAGATCTTGACGGGCGACCGGCATGTTCTTGGGGTCTGCCGTACCAAGGAAGTAGTGACACTTGTCCGTACATGCGCCGCATTTAACACAGATATCCAGGTAAACCTGAAAGGCGCGGTTTTTCTCTGCCAACTCGGCCATTTTTTCCAGCGCGCGTTCTTTCCAGTCTGGAAGAAGCTCTCCGGGGAAACCCACTTTTTCCTGATGTTCGGGGGCGGCAATAAAGGGCTTTAATCCTTCCATCGCGCCGGGTTTCAGGCAAGGAATGTCAAGCGGGTGCTCCATCTTGCGCAGGTCGTCTGCTCCGTCAGCCATAACTTATTGCTCCAGTTTGGCCGCCCATGGGGCGAGATGGCGCTTTTCGCGCGGGTTGTCGATTTGGTTCCGGCTGGGGCTGAAGAAAAGGCCCGGCGCATGCATCAGCTTGGAAATCGGGAAGATGATCATCAGAAGAGCAACGCTGCCCAGATGCACCAACAGAACAGGATCCGAGGGCAGGTGACCGACATGGAACCGCATCAGGCCCAGGATATAGGCTTTGACCGAAACAATATCGGTGTGGGCGACAAAGCGCATCATGGCCCCACTTGCGCCAATGCCCAGCAGAAGAAGAAGCATCAGATAGTCAGACGGCGACGAGATATAACGGATACGCTCAACCGAGATGCGGCGGATCAAAAGACCACCAAGACCGATCAGGAACGTGAACGCAGCATAAGTACCAAAGAACTGTACCGCTTGAACCCACCACCAGACGTCAACGGTGAAATACCGGATATGACGGATTAGGATCAACCACATCGACAGGTGGAACAGAATGCCGAACAGCCAGATCCACTTGTTCGATTTGAAGAGACTGTGGAAGAAAACAACTTCCATAAACATCCGAACAACCACGCCACCTGCCGTGGTGGGCGCGGGCGTGGTTGGAATTTTCAACGGGGCAGCAATCCGCGCGTATCTACGAATACGCATCACGACACCTACAACCAGAATGGCCGTCGCGGCGTAAAACAATAGTGCATAAATCGTGGCCAGCACGCGGAATCCTCCCGTAGTATTTGTTGAAACCCTTTATTTATAAAGGGTTAACAGTTTTTATACGCAGCCGGTTGGCTTTGGCAGGCCAGCAATTTTACATGCTTGCTTTGCAGGGCCATATGGGAACAGCTCGTACATGTACTTGTTGTTGCCTTTTTCCGGTCCCATCTCTTTTTTGATGGCTTTGATCAGAACGCGTACAGCTGGGGCGATCTGGTATTCGTCATAGTATTCACGCAGGAAGTTGACGACGGCCCAGTGCTCTTCGTTCATGTCGATCTCTTCGGCTTCGGCGATCACGTCGGCCAGTTCTTTTGTCCAGTCGGCCAGATTGGTGATGTAGCCTTCTTCGTCGTGCTCAACGGTTGTTCCGTTTACGTCGTATGCCATGGGTATTTTCCTTTTCTAAATCCCTGAAAATCAGGTGTTCGTTACAACCAGTTTTGTGTCCGGTCGTGTTCAGTGACCAGGTTGACGAAACCAGCGTAATCCACGCCGGTAACTTCTCCCAATATCTTTTCAGCCGCCAAGCCGCGGGCGTCTGCATCTGGTGTCATGACGTAAATCGAAACCGATGCTGACTTTGCTCGTACAAAGTCTGACATGCCAGACGATGACAAAGCTCCGTACACTCCGTCTTCGATCATAAGAACCGCGTCACCGTCTTTGCAGTGGTTCAGGCAGCTCATCAAAGACTGGGTTGCGAAAGGCGATTTGTTTACGGTGTGTAAAGTTGACATTCACAAATCCCCTTAGAAGCTTAAAACAACGTCTTGATCGGCCATAACATCGGCCATTTCCGCGCGGCTGACGATGCGGATCGAGGGCTTTTCTTCCCAATCATCATCTTCATCCTCGTACATGATCTCTTGCAGATCATCCTCGGTCAGGCCGCGCTCTACCAGCGACTCTCGTTCGACGTAGAGTTTGGTGACATCGTAGTCGCCCAAAGCGCGGAACGTGGGCGAGAAGTTTTTGACTCCTATACCGTCAGTCTTCTGGCCTTTGGTCAGTTGGAACACGCCATCGTCAAGGAACGCCAGTGACACATCTTGTTCAAAGGCCGCTCCGATCAGAACAACCTCCAAAGACTCAAGCGCATAGATCGTGCCATAGGGGGCTTTGCGGTTCACATAGAGGAATTTTTTTGTTTCGCTCATGACTTAATCCCCAAACGTAACCAGACGATCCGTCTGAATGCCCATTTCGATTAACTGACCCAAGCCAGAGATCCGGAAGCCGTCCGCGATATTGTTCGCGTCTTTGCCCTGACGGTTGGCTTCGTTTTCATCAAGAAGCCCTCGACGTTGAGCCGCCGCAATACAAACAACAAGGTCAATATTGTGTTCTTTGGCGAGGTTGGTCCAATTGTTCTGGATGTGGCGCTCGTCCTGCGGCGGGATCGACAGGCGGGTCGAGACATTTACACCGTCGTGGTAGAAAAACACGCGCGGTACCTCGTGCCCGCCATCAATGGCGGCTTTGACGAAGTGGTAGGCCGTATCCGCTGCTTGGTGCGTATATGGACCTTCACTGACGACTACTCCGATCTTCAACTTGAGTGCTCCTTAGAAGTGGATATGGGCAGACGAGTTCATCGTCTTCCGGGATCCGGTCCATGTGTCCAGATGGTGTTTGGTAAAGGCCAGATCGGTCATTTCGAAGAAACGCTTCCAACCGATGCGTTCGATCCATTCGCCCATGCGTTCCCAGTGCTTCGCATCATCCTTGTAAGCTTCGATGATGCGGCGCACCACGTCCTTGACCTCGGGCCAATGGGGGGCGTTGTTGGGCAGGTTTGCCACAGCAAGCTTGTGGAACGTCGGCTTCGAGCGCGCGTTCGAGTGCTTGCCGCCAACCCAGACTGCAATCTTCGTGCTGTCGTCGCCATTGATCTGCATCGGAGGGCAGGGCGGGTAGCAGGCCCCACAGCAGACGCATTTCTTTTCGTCGACTTCAAGGCTTGGCTTTCCGTTGACCATTGCCGGACGGATCGCCGCCACTGGGCAGCGGGCTACAACAGCGGGGCGCTCACAAACGTTGGCGACCAGATCATGGTTGATTTTCGGCGGCTTGGTGTACTGCACGTTCACAGCAATATCGCCCTGTCCGCCACAGTTAATCTGACAGCAAGATGTGGTGATCCGCACTCGGTTCGGCATTTTTTCCTGCACGAACTCGTCGTGGAGCATGTCCATCAGGCCCTTAACAACGCCAGACGCATCGGTGCCTGGGATGTCGCAGTGCAGCCAGCCCTGCGTGTGGCTGACCATCGAGACCGAAGCGCCAGTGCCGCCTACAGGGAAGCCTTCGCGGTTCAGCTCTTCGATCAGTGGGGCCACTTTACCCTGATCCGCCACCAGATATTCGATGTTCGAACGGGTGGTGAAGCGAATGTGCCCATCGGCAAAGCGATCGCCGATGTCGCATAGTTTACGAATGGTGAACACGTCCATCTGACGCTGGGTGCCTGCACGCACTGTATAGATCGTGTCGCCAGACTTGGACACGTGGCGCAGAACGCCAGGGCGCGGGCGATCGTGCCAGTCCCAATTGCCGTAATTGGCCTTCATCACCGGGTGCATGTACGGAAACGGATCCGGTACACCAACTTCATCCGGCATGCGCGGTTTGGTTTCGTCTTTCATGTTCTCTACTCCCTTACCTTACCGGATTATTCTGCTGCAGCTTCAGCAGCTTTGCGTTCAAACCACTTTTCGGCTTCTTCATCGAAGTCGTCGGTACGAACGTAGCTTGATGTCCGAGGATGGTTGACCATGTTTGGATCGACTTCGATATCCAGCGCCTCAAGGAAGGCTGGCAGACCAATGCGGTCGATGGTTTCGCCCACACGTTCATGCTCAAGTGCGTTGTCCGCAAAGAACTCCACGACGTTTTCCGCAAACTCTTCTAGCTTTTCAAAGTCTTCGTCTGTTTCAAGCTTCATGAACGGAACAACCATGATGCCCATCAAGTCGCCGATCTTCAGCGAGCGTTTGCCGCCGATCATAATCGAAATACCGCGGTCATCGCCCGGGCTAAGGGCTTTGGTCATCACGTTGATGCAGTGCATACAGCGGACGCAGGACTTGTTATCGATTTCCAGAGTGTCATCATCGTTCAAGCTGATCGCGCGGGTCGGGCACATCGAAACCACTGTGTCGATGGTGTACTTGCGGCCCTTCTCGGCGACATGCTCTTTGACCTTTTCCTGATCGATCTTAATGTCATCGCGCCAAGTACCGATCACGGCAAAGTCTGCACGGTGGATCGCGTTCACACAGTCGTTGGCACAGCCAGAGAACTTGAACTTAAACTTATATGGCAGCGACGGACGGTGCATTTCGTCCAGCAGGCTGTTGATGATCGAGCGGTGCGCGCGGACCTCGTCATAGCAAGACTGTTCGCAGCGGGCGTGACCTACGCAGGACATTGCAGTTCGAAGTGCTGGACCAGCGCCCCCAAGGTCAAAGCCGATTTCGTTCAGCTCATCAAAAGCTTTCTGAGTATTTTCAGTGGTACAGCCCTGGAACATGATGTCGCCGGACTGGCCGTGGAATGCGATTAGGCCCGAACCGTGACGCTCCCAGATATCACACATCTTACGCAGAATTTCGGTGTCGTAGTGATAGCCGGCAGGCGGCATCACGCGGAGTGTGTGGAACTCCTTAGACTCTGGGAATTTCTCGGAAACTTCCGAGAAACGCGGGATAACACCGCCGCCGTAGCCGCGAACCGAAACAGTGCCACCTTTCCAGTAGCCGAGACGATTCTCATATGAGTGATTCAGCTGACCAAGAAGGTCGTTCATCATAGGCGCATATTGCGCGTCCGCATTGTCACGAAGACGCTTCAGGCCAGTAATAAAGCTGGGCCATTTGCCGCCTTCAAGTTCGTCCAACATTGGTGTTGGGTTCAGTTCCTTGTCGTCTCCGGTTTCGCCGTCTTTCATGGCCACCTCCCTGGCAACTATGGACCTTCGCGCTGGTCCTGAAACTTTGATCGCGTGGCTTTTGATCGGCTTCCTCCCAGCCTTTCGGCTGTTCGATCAAGCTTTCGCGCTCTACATCTATACATCTTTATAATCGAATGTTAAAAGATTTGGCAACAACTCCTTTCTAATTTGAAATATTGTTGCGCTGCAGCATAATGTTGGAAAGAAAAATACTCAGGATTTGTGATGACACAACTATCCATAAAAAACAGCGAATTAAAAAACGCACCTTGGATGCGTCTTTTTGACGGCGGCGATTTTTCGACTTGGAAAAAATCCAAGGAATATGCATTCATCGCCTTGAATGCTGCGCCGCAGATACGCCTCGAGTCACTTGAAAACCCCGATTCAGATTCGGTTCGCAACATCAAAAATCAGTGCTCTTTAGTGAACTTCGCTGTCTATGAAGCACCCGAAACCGAAGAAACAGTCGATCAAATCGGAAAAAAACTTTTGGGCTTTGCGTCGTATTTTGGTCTGACCCTAAAAGAAGGCCATCGGTCGGCTTCCGAAGACGGCGTTGTGGCACTGACACCGTCGTCTGAAAAAAGCAAACAGGGCTACATTCCTTATACGCCTAAAGCGTTGAACTGGCACACTGACGGGTACTACAATCCGTCATCAACGCCGGTGAAAGCGTTTATACTGCACTGTCAAACTCAGGCAGATGTTGGAGGGGTCAACGAATTGATTGATCCAGAGGTCGCTTTTATGCGCCTATACGAAGCTGACCCGAAGATGGCGGCGGCTTTTTTTCATCCCGAGGCGATGACCATTCCAGCGAACGTTGAGAAAAATGGCACCGTCCGTCCGGCCTCGATTGGGCCCGTGTTTTTTTTCGATGACACATCGGGCCGGCTGCAAATGCGATACACTGCAAGAACCCGTTCGATTGAATGGCGCCAAGACCCGGCAACCCAAGACGCAGCACACTGGATGCGTGAGTGGTTGAATTCTGACGAAGAATTCAAAATTCGCATAAAACTCAAGGCCGGACAGGGTATTTTGAATAATAATGCCTTGCATAATCGGACAGGGTTTGAAGATGATCCCGACAAAGGGGCCCGACGCATAATGTTGCGCGTGCGGTTCCACGATAGAATTGAGGAAAACTAAATGGCGCAGTTAAGCGATCTGATCATCGGAAATCCTGATGTAACCACCTTTAAAGAGCTGGAGCAGCTTGTGCAGCACTTGGGATCATCGGGGGAGATGTTTATGGAGTTTGATGTGAAGCCTGACTATCGGGATACCCCCAAAACCTGGCAATGGCAGTTGGAATCTGCGTTCACGCGGGGGTTGGATTTTGACTGAGGAGCTAAACGAACTTGTGCGGATTGAGCTTCCGTATCGCCGCAGGGCGATTGTGAAGGAAGCTGTATTCGATAGCGGCATGCGTATGACGCGCCTAGTGATCAAAGAGGGCACCCGCATCACTCAGGTGGATCTAGACGATGAAACCGCAACAAAACTAGCAGAAGCGCTGATTCTGTCGGTCGCCCAAAGGCAGGAAAGTTAATGGACCATTTGCCTATTTTCCTGACGGTCGAGGATCGAATTGTCGTCGTGGACGGCGGGGGCACCGTTGCCGCCCGCCGGGTAGAGCGGGCCTTGTCTGCCGGAGCGCGCGTTATTGCTTGCGATCCGGCGCCCGAACCCGAGATGCAATTGTTGATCGAAGCCGCTAATCCTCGTTTGACCTTTCACTATCGAATTGCAGACATCGAGGACGTGCGAGACGCAGTAGTTGTCTATGGCGCTTCAGAGGTTGATGAGCGTGACGAGAACCTACGCGCTTGGTGTGACGACTTTAAAATTTTATGTAACATCGCAGATGCTCCGGAGATGTGTGATTTTATTACACCTTCGATTGTTGACCGCTCTCCGGTCGTTGTGGCGATTTCAACGGGCGGCGCGGCGCCGGTTATTGCGCGGACGTTACGCGCTAGAATCGAGACAATGCTTTCTCCTAGCTATGGGCAACTTGCCGATTTTGTCGGCGGGTTTCGGGACCGGATCGCCGCTGTCATTAAAGGTGGGCGCGAAAGACGGCATTTCTGGGAAAGAATGATCGACGGGCCGGTCGGAGATCTGTTTCTGGCTGGGGAACCGACCAAGGCGGAAGCGCGCTTTCAAGCCGATCTTGACGCAGAGGCGCATGGTAACCCGCAAACGATGGGAGAAGTCTATCTGGTTGGCGCGGGTCCCGGCGACCCTGATCTTTTGACATTCAAAGCTTTGCGTTTGATGCAGCGTGCCGATGTTGTGCTGTATGATCGATTAATCAGCGACGATATTCTGTCGCTCGTCCGTCGAGATGCCGAGCGGATTTTCGTTGGAAAATTGCCGCAGGCACACACGATGGAGCAACACGACATTCAATCCTTGATGGTCAAGCTGGCCAAAGAAGGTAACCGCGTGCTGCGTCTAAAAGGCGGGGATCCGTTTACGTTCGGCCGCGGCGGGGAAGAAATCGAAGCCTTGGCAGATGAGCAAATTCCGTTTCGCGTGGTCCCCGGAATTACTGCGGCAGCAGGATGTAGTGCCTATTCCGGCATCCCACTAACGCATCGGGATCATGCGCAGTCCTGCGTGTTTGTGACCGCCCATGGAAAAGACGGCGTACTCGATTTGGATTGGGAGGTTTTGATCCGGCCTGCTCAGACGGTGGCAATTTATATGGGCATGACCAATTTGGACAAGCTTGTAGATGGGTTTTTGTCGCGAGGAGTTGGAGAAAGCACGGATATCGCACTTATTGAAAATGGCACGCGCCAAAATCAACGGGTCGTGACTGGTACGCTTTCTGACATTGAAGCCAAAGCAGAAGAATACGGAATAAAGGGACCCGCGATTATTATGATTGGATCAGTTGTGCGACTACGTGACAGGCTAGACCCCGCAAGGTCATCCGATCCTGAGAATGTCCACAAGATGTCTGTCGCGGCGTCCGAAACAAATAACCAAGAAACGATGAGGCTGGCAAACAAGCGTATGGCCTTGTAAGCGCTTGCATTGGGCGCTGACGAAATTCGAAACGGGAGAGAGACATGGGTGCAACAGCTGGAACGCGCATCGAAGCGCGACCATCGCCAAAAATATCTGACGAGGTGCGCAAGACGACTTGTTATATGTGTGCCTGTCGATGCGGAATAAACGTTCATATGAAAGACGGAAAGGTCGCTTATATCGAAGGAAACCGCGACCACCCCGTAAACAAAGGCGTTCTTTGTGCCAAGGGGTCTTCTGGTATCATGCAGCACAACGCACCGTCGCGTTTGCGTAAGCCTTTGAAACGTGTCGGTCCCCGTGGTTCTGGCGAGTTTGAAGAGATCAGTTGGGACGAAGCGCTGGATATCGCCACAAGCTGGTTGAAGCCCTTGCGCGAAACCGCCCCAGAGAAGCTGGCATTCTTCACGGGGCGTGACCAGTCCCAGTCATTCACCAGCTTCTGGGCCCAAAACTTTGGCACGCCTAATTATGCGGCGCATGGCGGGTTCTGCTCGGTGAACATGGCGGCTGCGGGTATTTATACCATGGGCGGCGCGTTCTGGGAGTTTGGTCAACCTGACTGGGATCGTGCCAAGCTGTTCATGCTGTTCGGTGTTGCAGAAGATCACGACAGCAACCCGATCAAGATGGGCATTGGTCGCTTAAAGGCGAACGGCGGTAAGATCATTGGCGTCAACCCGATCCGTTCGGGCTATAATGCCGTGGCGGACGAGTGGGTGGGGATCACCCCCGGCACCGACGGGCTGTTTATTCTGTCTCTGATCCACGAGCTGATGAAGGCGGGTAAAATCGACCTGAATTATCTGGCTCAGTATACCAACGCGCCTGCGCTGATCAACGAATGCGAAGGTCCGGAAAAAGGACTGTTGCTGCGCGATGAAGATGGCAAAGTGCTTGTTGTTGATCGCGTCACAAAAGAGCTAACTCCGTTTGATCAGAAGGGTGTAAAGCCCGATCTTAATGCAGTGCTTGAGCGCGATGGCGTTACGCATCGCACCGTATTTCACGCAATGGCGACCCGTTATCTTGACCCAAAATACGCACCCGAGGCGGTGGCGGATCAGTGCGGCATCTCAGCGGATCGGATAAAGGCAATCGCTGCATTGATTGCAAAAACTGCGTTTGATGAAGCCATTGAGTTGGATCAGCCTTGGACAGACTTCCGCGGTGAAAAGCACGACAAGATGATTGGCCGACCGGTTACGTTCCACTCGATGCGCGGAATTTCGGCGCACTCGAACGGCTTTCAAACTTGCCGGTCACTGCACGTGCTGCAAATCTTGCTGGGCACGGTCGAAGTTCCAGGCGGATTCCGCTTTAAGCCGCCCTATCCGAAACCGGTCGAAGCGCATCCTGCCCCGCATTGCGGCGTAAAGCCGATGAGTCCGCTGGATGGGCCGCATCTTGGCTTCGTACGTGGACCGGAAGGGTTGGCACTGAAGGAAGACGGCACACCTGCGCGGATCGATAAGGCGTTCACATGGGAAAACCCGATGTCGGCGCACGGTCTGATGCATATGGTGATCTCTAATGCCCATGCTGGCGATCCTTACAAAATTGACACTCTGTTCATGTACATGGCGAACATGTCGTGGAACTCGACCATGAACACCAAGGGCACCATCGAGATGCTCACCGATAAGGACGAAAACGGCGACTACGTGATCCCGCGGATCATATACTCCGACGCTTATTCGTCTGAAATGGTGGCATATTCTGATCTAGTTCTGCCCGACACCACCTATCTAGAGCGCCACGACTGTATCAGTCTTTTGGACCGCCCGATCTGCGAAGCTGATGGTGCTGCTGACGCAATCCGCTGGCCCGTGGTCGAGCCTGACCGCGACGTGAAAGGATTCCAGTCTGCATTGTGTGATCTGGGGGCGAAACTTGGTCTACCGGCGTTCGTGAACGAAGATGGCAGCCAGAAATGGGCGGATTATGCCGACTACATCCAGACCCACCAGCGTAAGCCAGGGATCGGCCCTCTGGCTGGCTTCCGTGGCGAAAATGGTGATCAAAACGGGCGAGGGGCGCCGAACCCGAACCAGATCCAAGCCTATATCGACAATGGCGGGTTCTGGGTAAACCATATCTCGGAAGAGGCTCAATACTACAAGCCTTGGAACAAAGCCTATCAGGATTGGGCTGTTGAAATTGGTATTCTGGACCAGCCGATGCCCTATCTGTTCCAGCTTTACGTGGAACCTATGCGCAAATTCCAACTGGCCGCTGAAGGTCATGGAGAGCGTCAGCCGCCCGAGCATCTGCGTCAGCGCATCAAAGATACGCTGGACCCATTGCCGATCTGGTATGCACCTTTTGAAGGCACGATGATCGACGAGGACGAATATCCTGTGCACGCCCTCACGCAGCGCCCGATGGCAATGTATCACTCGTGGGGTACTCAGAACGCATGGCTGCGCCAAATCCACGGCCGCAACCCGCTATACGTGCCGACGAAAATTTGGGAGGCGAATGATTTCCAAGAGGGCGACTGGGCCAAGGTGACGTCGCATCACGGAGAGATCACTGTTCCTGTTGCCCATATGGCGGCGCTGAATGAAAACACCATTTGGACATGGAACGCGATTGGCAAACGCAAAGGCGCTTGGGCGTTGAAAGAGAATGCACCCGAAGCAAACAAAGGTTTCCTATTGAACCATCTAATCCACGAGTTACTGCCTTCGAAAGGCGACGGTATGCGTTGGGCCAACTCTGACCCGATCACGGGGCAGGCGGCTTGGTTTGACCTGAAAGTAAAAATCCAAAAAGCTGATCCACCACCGGATGTCAGCCAACCGTCATTTGATCCAATCAAATCACCGGTCGGGCAGGGACCCGATGATCTGGCATGGGAGGTGGGCAAATGACAGCGCTTCCACAGAAAACCGACAAAAAACTTGGACTGGTTATCGACCTTGATACATGTGTGGGGTGTCACGGCTGTGTAACGTCTTGCAAAGGATGGAACACGCAGAACTACGGCGCGCCGCTTTCTGACAAAGATGCGTATGGGGATCCGTCTGGCACTTTCCTGAACCGCGTGCATAGTTACGAGGTTCAACCCGACAATGGTGGTGCGGCTCAGACCATTCACTTCCCGAAATCCTGTCTGCACTGCGAAGACGCCCCGTGCGTCACGGTTTGTCCGACTGGGGCCAGCTACAAACGGGAAGAAGACGGTATCGTTTTGGTCAACGAAAATGACTGTATGGGCTGCGGACTTTGCGCTTGGGCTTGTCCTTACGGAGCCCGCGAATTGGACCAGATCGCCGGAGTTATGAAGAAATGCACCTTGTGTGTGGATCGTATCTATAACGAAAACCTGCCCGAGGAAGATCGCATTCCAGCCTGCGTTCGGACCTGTCCGGCAGGTGCGCGTCACTTTGGCGATCTTGGCGATCCGAACAGTGATGTCAGCAAGCTGGTCGCTGAACGCGGTGGTATGGACCTGATGCCTGAACTAGGCACCAAGCCGGTCAATAAATACCTGCCACCACGTCCAAAAGACACGCTAGATTGTAGCCAATCCCTTGAACCAGTCGCCACCGAAGCCACCGGCTTTTTGGGATGGCTCGACAAAGCTTTGGAGAAACTCTGATGCATCCGGCACCTTCTGTAATCTTCTTCACCGTCTTTTCGGGCATCGGCTTCGGGCTTCTGGCATGGCTGGGTCTTGGTATGCCTTCAATGAACGGACTTGTCGCTTTCGTGTTTTATTTCATAGGCTACGCCTTTGCCGTTGGAGGACTGTTGTCGTCGGTCTTTCACCTTGCGAACAAAAAGAACGCGATCAAATCCTTCTCGCAGTGGCGCACAAGTTGGCTATCGCGCGAAGGCGTGCTGGCTGTGGTCACCTTGCTGACAGTTGCCCCTTATGCCATCGGCCGAATTTTCCTTGATACAACTTGGGAAACCTTAGGGCTTATCGGCTCTGTACTATGCGTATTGACGGTGCTGTCTACGTCGATGATCTACACCCAGCTCAAGACGGTTCCGCGTTGGAATAGCGGATTCACGCCCATCTTGTTCCTGCTCTATATGGTGACAGGTGGGGCACTGTTCGCTGGGCAAGTCACCGCGGCTACGTATTTGTTGATTGCTCTTGGCATCTTGCAGGTCTTGGCTTGGCGGGATGGAGACACCCGCACGGTGAACAACCCGACCGATCTAGGAACTGCCACAGGTTTGGGCCACATCGGTAAGGTCCGACAGTACGAAGCGCCGCACACGGGCGAAAACTATCTGCTTAAAGAGATGGTATATCAGGTCGCCCGCAAACACGTTTTGAAACTGCGGATGATATCGTTTATCACGGCTTTCCTTCTGCCGATCCTTGCGCTGATGGCGTTTGCTGACAACGCCCATATCGGCGGCGTAATTGCCATTCTGATGCATCTCATTGGTGCTGTCACATCCCGCTGGCTGTTCTTTGCAGAAGCCCGTCATGCGGTCGCCACCTATTACGGAAAATAATCAAGGAAAACTCGAAAATGAAACAGGTTATCCTAACCCGGTTGGGCATGCTGACCGCACCGGGAATGCGGATGGATTTGCTGACCAGCGGCATGATCCGTGAAAACGAAGTTCAGGCGGAGGAGGGGAAAGCCTTTGTTCCCGTCCATCTGCCTTCTGACTTTCAAGGCGACCCAAACGGGTTGAAAGAGTTGATAGAACAGCAGCTTACCAGCATCGAAGAGCTTAAAAACCTCATGGTGGTCTTGACGGCTGAGCGCGCGGCAGCCCCCGAAGAAGCACCACGCCAGCCTCCGAAGCTAAAGAAGCGTCCGACCGAGGCAAAAGGTCGAGATATGCGCCCGCATGCGGCGGCCATTCCCGGGATCAAGAACGTCATTGCGGTGGCTTCTGGTAAAGGTGGCGTTGGTAAATCCACGACAGCAGCCAATATCGCCTTGGGATTGCATTCTTTGGGGTTAAAAGTTGGTCTGATGGATGCGGACATCTATGGTCCTTCGGTTCCCCGACTACTGGCGATCGACGAACGGCCAGAAATTACTGAAGATGTCGTGAAACCCGTCGAAAAATACGGCCTTAAAGTCATGTCGATGGGCTTTTTGATGGACGAAGAAAGCCCCGTCATCTGGCGGGGTCCCATGGTTGTGACGGCGTTGATGCAAATGAGCCGAGAGGTGGATTGGGGTGATCTAGATGTACTTGTCCTAGATATGCCTCCGGGAACGGGGGACGCTCAGTTAACGATGGCGCAACAGATCCCTCTGCAAGGCGCAGTTATCGTTTCGACACCACAGGATTTGGCGTTGATTGATGCCCGTAAGGGACTGAAAATGTTTAAAAATGTGGACGTTCCAATTTTTGGGATCGTCGAGAATATGTCGACTTTCGTATGTCCTCATTGTGGTGAATCAAGCCACATCTTCGGTCATGGCGGGGCAGAAGAAGATGCTCGCCGTCTGGGCGTGCCATTTTTGGGAGCGATTCCGTTGAACATGCAAATCCGAGAGATGTCAGATGCGGGAACGCCGGTTGTTTTTGCCGATCCCGAGGGACCTCATGCCAAGGCATTCAAAGACATCGCCTTGAAAGTCGCAACCCGACTGTTCCCCGAGGAAGACGACGACTAAAATAGTTGAGATTAGAAAAACAAAAAACGCCGCCGAAGTGCTTCGGCGGCGTTTTTGTTTACAAAGTACAGTCGCTAGACCATAGCTTCCATGGTTTTAATGCCTGCAATGCAGCCGACCACGATGCAGATAAAGGTAATCAGTGATCCGATTGCCAGCGTCGAGAAGCCCGTCATAGCTTGGCCAACCGTGCAACCAAGCGCTAAAACGCCTCCGATCCCCATGAATGCAGCTCCCATCATGTTGCGTAACGCATCTGTTGAGTCCGCGAAAACCTTGAGACTTAGACGGCCAAGAGAGGCTGACCCAAGGAAACCGCCCACGATGGCGCCTGCAAGTGTCGCAACCCCAAAGCCGGGGGCACCGATAGCTGTGTATCGCATTAGGTAGTCGATTGTGTCACCGGATGGCCGCACGTAGCTCATTGAAACGAGCTGTGGGTTATTGGCAAACTCATCGTAGGTAATGCCGGTCAGGAACCACCCCGCCACAACACAGAGACCCAAGCCAGCGCCGCCAATAATATCGCGCGTGGATTTGCGGAACTCGGAATTTGCGAAACAGTAAACAAATATGCCACCCGCGATCACGATGACAGTCGCCAAATTGGCGGTACCCCAATCCAACCCCGTAATAGACGATATCAGCGAACCGATACGCTGGTCATCCATCCCCATTGCGGTCAGATCGGCCGTGGGGGCAGTGAAGATCATAACGCGCAATGGTCCTAGTAAACCGCCGATCGTCATATATGCGAAAATTCCAGTTACCAGGATGACAAAAGCGGACCGCAGGTCGCCACTGCCGGTCCTCACTAGGTTTCGACTGGTGCAACCACCCGAGAACACCATGCCGAAGCCAAACAAGAGGCCTCCGGCAATGTGACCGCCCCAAGCCAGAGAGGTGGTTTGATACATGGACATATTCATGTCCGCAATTTCTTGCGCCTCGAGCAAAGCGACACCGATGATGGCCACCGCCGCAGCTAATAGCCAAGCCCGAAATCTGTTGTAATCTCCGAACGACAGAATGTCAGAAATCGATCCCATCGTGCAGAAGTTTGTGCGAGAAACAATAAAACCAAATACGATACCGATCAGTAATCCACCCCATCCGATATAGAAGGGCGCTGACTCAATTGCTGCTTCCATGAGCGCGTCCATGTTTACTCTCCCTGTTTTTTATTAAGAGCGTAGCACCCAAATATATTTATGTATAGAATTTGGTTTATGTGATGATTTTGGGATTGAATTGAGGGAAAGTTGGTCGCATAAATTCGAATCAGAGATGATCGGAGCCACTTCTCCATTTCCAACGTTTCTGTTTCGTCGAGCTGCAAACTGCGGCTCGTTGGCAAACGCCATCGACTGGCGTGAAACAGCGGGCAGGGGAGCCAGCCCTTGGATCCACATCTCCATCATCGGCTTAGGCTGGCGATCTTCTTGCAATAAATTGTGCAGCGTGCGAGTCGCTTCTCTTACTGACCGTTAGCATTCTGCGCGCGACGGTCAGCAAACTGCGGTAGTTAGTTATCTATGAACCGATTGCACTTGATTTCACGATAGGTCGAGGAAGGGTTACGCTCAAATATCACTGCAAACACGGATATCGGCTTTTGGCTCCAAACCATTGTTCAATCTTGTGTTGTTCGAGCAGACCTAGGGGGTAAAAGCGCGTTTACAACTTTCATGTACCCATGCAACTATTTGTTTCTTTGAAAATTTATCGTATTTTAGCTATATGATCCCCCTAAGTATGGCAAGCGTATAATCAATATTATGTTAATAAAGATGTTGCTAACGTGCGTCACTCTGCATTGAAGAATGCCCCAATTGCTTTCTAAGATTGAATACTTCAAGTGATGGACGTTTTAGTTACTTATGAAAAACAAAGATCTTCTCGATATTACAAAAGCGGAAAGTTTAGAGTCACTTTGGGACATCTACACATCTTTGATGTGTGAATTCGGCTTCGACCGAATACTGTACGGTAGAACGCGATTCCGAACCGGCACTAATCTTGGAGACCCTTCTGACTATTTGGCGCTTTCTAACCATGATCCGGGCTATACGGAATTTTTTGTGGATCAAGGTAATTTCCAAGATTCTCCAATGTTCCGATGGTCGTTTAACAACGTAGGTTGTGCAAGTTGGTCC
Source organism: uncultured Rhodobacterales bacterium (assembly GCA_964453855.1). Taxonomy (GTDB): domain Bacteria; phylum Pseudomonadota; class Alphaproteobacteria; order Rhodobacterales; family Rhodobacteraceae; genus JASMHC01. The sequence goes on along the minus strand of CAYVRN010000007.1, from coordinate 39,960 downwards.
AATGTGGCGCGCATGATAGACCTAGATCAACTAAGTCCAAAAGAGTTGGCAGTGGTCCAAAAGAACCGCGAATTTAATGTAGTTGCAGGTTATACGGTCAGCTTTCCCAGTATTTCTCACCGCTTTAAAGCGTCTGCCTCGCTTACGGCCCGCGCAGGTCTAAACCAGGATCAAGTTGATAAAATTTGGCAAGAAAATCACATAGACCTTGAACTGTTAAATTATTTGTTTGATTTGAAGCTTTCAAGCCTGCCCCATTACACAGGAGAGGTCGTCCTGACGAAACGACAACGTGAAGTTCTTGAATGGATTGGTGATGGAAAAACCACTCAGGACACCGCTATTATTTTGGGTCTAACGCCTGCAACAGTTGAAAAACATCTAAGATTGGCGCGAGAGGCATTGCACGTAGATACGACCGCTCAGGCGGTTTTGAAGGCCTCGTTCCTCAACCAAATGTTCGTTGTCGAAAACTAATCATTCAGGAAATAATGGGTAGGGATTTCCTGACTTTATTTACCATACGTAAATCTGCCATCCTGACCTTGTTCCGTGAGTGGTGTCTTTGGCCAAGGAACTTCGCTAGTGAAGCTCCGGTATTGTGGAAAGCTAAGTTAGCGGTGGTCTAATGACCAGCCAACCCGAGGAGTATAGTCCTCTTTTGGGTTGGCACTTTTTCAGCCTCGCCTCATCCCCAATGTCTTGAGGTTGTAAAAAAGGCGGCATCCGAAACTTTCGGGTGCCGTTTTTTTTTGGTTTTTGCAGAGGTCGGCATCTTCAGGTCCCAAACGAAAAGGGGCAGAGCCGCTAGCGGCCCTGCCCTCAGAACGTTTGTCTTTAGAACGTTAGCCTTGTGCGGCTTTTGCAACTTCTGCAGCAAAGTCTTCTTTTTCAACTTCGATGCCTTCGCCAACTTCAAGACGGACATAACCGAGTACAGAAACGCCTGCCTCTTTGGCTGCTGCTTCGACGGTCAGATCGGGATTGATTACAAAGTTTTGACCCAGCAGCGTCACTTCAGCCAAGAACTTTTTCATACGGCCTTCGATCATCTTTTCGATAACCTGCTCTGGCTTCCCGGACTCGCGTGCGATCTCGATCTGGATCTGGCGTTCTTTTTCAACGACTGCCGGATCAAGCGCGTCTGCGTTCAGCGCTGCTGGATTTGCAGCTGCAATGTGCATAGCAACCTGTTTTCCGAACGCTTCGTTGTCGGCGTCGAGTGCCACAAGTACACCGATTTTGCCCATACCGTCTGCAGCTGCGTTGTGAACATAGGAAACAACCGACGCGCCTTCAACGGAAGCCATGCGGCGCACCGACATGTTTTCTCCGATAGTCGCAACTTTGTCGGTCACAACGTCTGCAACGGATTTGCCACCCATATCAGCCGCTTTCAGAGCTTCAACATCCGATACGCCCAAAGCCGCAGACGCAATACCTTCAACCATCGATTGGAACTCAGCGTTTTTAGCAACGAAGTCTGTTTCCGAGTTGACTTCAACAGCAACGCCTTTTCCGCCGTTAACCTTGACCGCAACCAGGCCTTCAGCAGCTGTACGACCAGATTTCTTAGCCGCTTTTGCCAGACCTTTGGTGCGCAGCCAATCTACAGCGGCCTCCATGTCACCATCAGTTTCGGTCAACGCTTTTTTTGCGTCCATCATGCCTGCGCCGGTGCTGTCGCGCAGTTCTTTCACCATCTTCGCTGAAATAGCCATGGCGTAGTCTCCTTGAATTGGGAAATGCACGGCTGCGAATATTCCGCAGCCGTTAACAAAGTGAGATCAGAGGTTTAGGCTTCCGCTGTTTCTTCAGCGATGACTTCCTCAACCGGTGCCTCTTCCAAGGCACCCAAATCAACGCCGGCTGCGCCCATCTGTGCAGTCATACCGTCAAGTGCGGAACGGCTAACAAGGTCACAATACAGAGCGATTGCGCGCGCAGCGTCGTCGTTGCCAGGAATGATGTAATCCACGCCGTCAGGCGAGCAGTTCGTATCAACAACAGCAACAACCGGAATGCCCAGTTTGTTGGCTTCAGCGATTGCAAGCGCCTCTTTTTTAACGTCGATCACGAACAGCAAGTCCGGCGTGCCGCCCATTTCGCGGATACCACCCAAAGACGCCTGCAGCTTGGACAGGTCACGTTCCATGCCAAGACGCTCTTTCTTGGTCAGACCTTCTGCCCCAGTTGCAAGCTTTTCTTCGATTGTTTTCAAGCGCTGAATCGACTGCGAAACAGTTTTCCAGTTCGTCAGTGTGCCACCCAACCAGCGGTGGTTCATGTAGTACTGAGCGCATTTTTCAGCAGCTTCAGCGACGGGTGCGGACGCCTGACGCTTGGTGCCAACGAACAATACGCGGCCGCCTTTTGCTACAGTTTCGCGAATTGCATTCAGCGCTGTGTCCAGCATAGGGACGGTTTGGGTTAGGTCCATGATGTGGATGCCGTTACGCGATCCATAGATGAACTCGCCCATACGGGGGTTCCAACGCTGTGTCTGGTGACCAAAGTGAACGCCTGCTTCAAGCAATTGGCGCATGGTGAACTCGGGTAGAGCCATGTTCTTTTCCTTTCCGGTTTGGCCTCAGCGGGTATCAGGGCAAGTGCCCCAACCGGCGGACATTTGAGGATGTCTCCCTCAAAGGCCCAATCCCGCCTGCGGTGTGAATGGCGCGCGTTTATAGAAAGGATTGGGGAATGACAAGACCGTTTATTGATTTTGGAACAAAGGAAGAAGAACTGTAAAGCAACTCCCCTGCCCTAAAGTGCTTTCAATATTCAAACGCCCCCGATGTCTGCCAACGACGTGTTTTACAATCGCGAGCCCAAGCCCGGTTCCACCTATCTCGCGTGATCTGTGGGAATCAACGCGATAGAACCGTTCGGTCAGACGTGGGATATGGGTTTTGGGAATACCTGGGCCGTGGTCGCGCACTCGGATCTCAACGGCTGGACATCCGAGCCGAATATCATGGTCGATCGTATTTATTGCAATCTCGACCTTGTTTTCGCTGCCACCGTATTTGATCGCATTCTCGATCAGATTGGTGAAAACCTGTTCCAATTGATCTTGATTGCCACGTAGCGAGAGCGCTTTTTGAGAACTGGTCATTGTCACCTCGACTTTCGAGGCTTTTGCCAGTGGTTTAATGCGTTCGATCGTGGCGTTTAGAACCCAAACAATATCTGTTTCTTCTCTAGGTTTAAGTCGTTCATTTCGCTCGACCTCACTAAGTGAGAGTAAGTCTTTAACCAGACGGACCATCCGCTTCGTTTCGCTTTCGAGAAAGGATAAAAACCGATCGTTTGCGTCTTTGTCATCACGCGCAGGACCACGCAACGTTTCGATAAAACCCAGCATTGAGGTCAAGGGAGTTCGCAATTCATGGCTTACGTTCGCTACAAAATCGCGCCTGAACAAACCGACTTCGTGCAGTGACGTGTGATCTTCGAAGCAAAGCATAACGGCACTCAGGTCAGGAACATTAAACGGCCGAAGGAAAACTTTCATTTGTCTTTCAACCCCACCTACGTGGATAACAACTTCTGAATTCGAGTTACTTTTCGTTATAAGACAGGCCTCGATTGCATCGAAAAGCTGCGGGTTTCGAAAGTAGGTCGTGTAATGTCTTCCACGCATTACAGCGCCAAAAATTTCTACAGCAGCGTCGTTTGCGTTAACCAATCGTTCATCAACTCCGATGATGACTGTAGGCAGGGGGATTGCTTCTATAATGGTGAAGATGTCTTCGCGCATACCTGTTCCGCTATAAGGGGACCTGCATAGAGCAGGCTACTTACCAGATGAACGTAGCTTTCCCCGTTTAAAGTTGACGAGGTTAATCATTGCTCAATCGGGTCCCGCCCATTTAGCAGAACGGACGTAACAGTAAAATGACTAGGCACTTAAATTTTAAAAGCCAGCCCTTTTTTGTTGTATTAATTCAAACTCATATTGATGAACAAAGGCTTAACGGAAAATGCGTTTTTCAAAAAATTGACGATTTTCAAAAAACGGAACCAGTTTGTCACCTGCTTGCAAAAGCCAATTTAGTCATTGCGCCCCTGTTCACCCTAAAATTTGATGCGATCGATATCGGTCAAAGGATGTCATTTGGCGCCTCACTTGGTATTGTTTCAAAACCGTTACCTCGCCCCGGAATGGTGCTGCGCGAAATTTCAGACGCCTGTCCCAAAATCGACGTAGATTTCTTTGACTCACGAAAACTGGCCGCTCTATTATCGAAAAACGCTAAACTTCTCTCAGACCGCTTCGAAAACGACGCATATTTTCCTGGTAATGGAGCGCTGATTTTCTAAGATCTTCGATGGCCTTATCGTCAAGTTCACGGACGACTTTACCCGGAGCGCCCATGACAAGGCTGCCGTCTGGGATTTCTTTGCCTTCAGTCACAAGAGCGTTTGCGCCGATTAAACAGTTTTTACCGATTCTGGCACCGTTCAGGATCGTCGCCCCCATTCCGACAAGGCTGTTTTCCCCTATGGTGCAGCCGTGCAGCATGGCTTTATGACCGATGGTACATCCGCGCCCAATGTTTAGGGGAAAACCAATGTCAGTGTGCATGACTGTACTTTCTTGAACATTGCTTCCATCGCCGATTGTGATCGGCTCATTGTCACCGCGCAAAGTGCATCCGAACCAAATTGATACGGCTTCCCCAACGATCACTTGCCCGATGACGTTGGCATCAGGCGCAATCCAAAAATCACCACTTTCGGGAAGGGTCGGTTGTTTTCCATCCAATGCAAAAAGCGTCATGTTCTTTCCTCAAATTCGGTGTTCAAATTGCGTACGTGATCAACCAACTGCGGTTGACGAGAGCGTTTTAAACGCTCTGCCGTCAAGATTGCTTGCAGCCTACCCCATGTGTCTTCTAGGTCATCGTTAACCAGAACATAGTCATATTCTGCGTAATGGCTGATTTCGTCACGAGATTTCGCCATTCTGTTTTCAATGACGTCCTGACTATCTTGACCACGGGAATTCAAACGCCTTTCAAGTTCGGCAATTGATGGGGGCAAAATAAATACGGAAACGACCGAATCTTTCAGAGCTGATCCAGCAATTTGCTGCCCGCCTTGCCAGTCGATATCAAAAAGGACGTCTCGACCGTTTTCAATTGCTTCTTGAACCGGCTTTTTGGGGCTTCCGTAGAAGTTTCCGAACACTTCCGCATGTTCTAGCATACCCCCGTCTGAAACCATGTTTTGAAATTCTTCGCGCGACAGAAAATAATATTCACGGCCGTGCTCTTCACCAACACGAGGATCGCGTGTTGTGGCAGACACCGAAAACGACATATCCGGATCCCACGCCATTAACCGCTTTGCTAGCGTGGATTTTCCCGCACCAGAGGGGGATGACAGGATTATTAGTAATCCGCGGCGTGTTTGGGTCATGCTTTATTCCACATTCTGTACTTGTTCGCGCATCTGGTCGATTACCGCCTTTAACTCAAGACCTACAGCCGTAAGGTCTTTGTGTTGCGACTTTGAGCAAAGCGTGTTGGCCTCGCGATTGAATTCCTGGCTGAGGAAGTCCAGCTTCCGGCCTATTTTCTCGCCTTGTTTCAATAGCGTACGAGCTGCATCAACATGAGATTTCAAGCGGTCGATTTCTTCCGTCACGTCGTTTTTTACGGCTATAATAGCAACTTCCTGTGCTATTCGGTCTGTGTCAAAGTGATCGGTTGCATCGGCAACCCGAGTCACAGCTGCTTTGAATGCATCGCTTAGGTCTTCTCGCCGCTTTCCGATAATTTCTTCAGCCTGTACAATAAGTTGGGCGATGTCGTTTACTTGAGAGTGGAGGACGAGTTCCAATGCATGTCCTTCAGATTTCCGCATCCCAATAAAGTCCTGCAGCATGATTTCAAAATCAGCAATGAGTGCATTTTTCAGATCAGTTGTATCGCCGTCATCAGTGGTTTGATCCATAACACCCCGCATAGAAAGGATGTCTGCAGGTGTGGGCGGTGTCAGACTTACTCCCTGCTCGATGGCGGCCTTTTCGACCATGGCCAAAGCTGAAAGGACGTTCGCAAGACCGTGCTCATTGAGGCTAAGTTTGCCTTCCGAGCTTTCGCGGGAAACACGCAAACTGACCGATACTGACCCACGTGCAATCGCATTGCCTATGCGTGATTTTAACTCTGCTTCTAATCCAGTAATCCAATCAGGGACACGTTGGCGGATGTCTAGTCCTTTTGCATTTACACTGCGAATGTCCCAGGCCCATTGAAAGGCCTGAAAACTGCCCTGCCCCGATGCAAACCCTGTCATAGACTGAACCATGCGCGTACCTCGTTTGATGTATGTTGTTGCAACTAGGACATATCGGGCCGTGGCTTCAAGTCATTCTAATGGCTCACTCGGCAAAGTCGTTAACCAAGTGTTTCAGATTTCATGTCATTTTTGCACAAATTCGATCAAGTTAAGACTCCGTTTATAATGTTTAAAATAGAGTGACTGACATGTTCGGTGGTGATCGAAAGAACGTAGTGGTGGCACAAGTAAAGAAATCAAGGGCACTTCGTGAGCTTGAAGCTTATTGGGAGGCGTTGCGCCCATCTGATGGGATTCCTGATCGCAGCAATGTCCGTCCTGATGGTCTGCTCAACGTGCTTGACGTAACTTTTATTCTTGAACGTGTCGCACCCGGCGTCAGCCGTTTTCGACTAGCCGGACACAAAATTGGTGATTTCTTGGGAGTACAGGCCGAGAATGTTCCGTTGACCGCGCTTTTTATTGCGAACAACCAACAAGAAGTGGCCGCGACTGTTGAAAAAGTATTTACTCAACCCGCAATTCTGAAAGCTGACCTTGTTTCCATAGGCTCTTTGGGACGTCCAAAAATAAATGCTGAAATGGCTTTATACCCACTAAAAGACGGGGAAAACGGCATTACGCGCGCATTGGGAGCAATAAGTTTTCAAGGTCGAATTGGGCGCTCGCCCCGTCAGTTTCATGAGGTTCAAATCAGCTTGACCCGCCCAGTTGTGACCTATCCGACCAGCCAATATCCACAGAAATTGGAACACAAAGCTGCTTATGAGACTTCGGCAAACCTCATTGTCCATCAAAAAAGGCGGCCGGTGGATACCAGCCGCCCCAAATTGCGCGTGATCCAAGGAGATAAGTCTTAGTTACCCAGCTTTTGCAATCATTGAATCAGAAGAGTGTCGCTTCGACAGTTCTTCGGCGACCAAGAACGCCAACTCCAAAGACTGAGAGGCATTCAGACGTGGGTCACAAGCTGTGTGATAACGATCTGAGAGATCCTCTTCCGAAAGCGCATGAACACCGCCTGTGCATTCGGTAACATTCTGCCCGGTCATTTCGAAATGTACGCCACCTGGGATAGTGCCTTCGGCGTTGTGGATTGCAAAGAATTCACGCACCTCGCGAAGAACGCTGTCGAATGGCCGTGTTTTGAAACCGGTAGAAGACTTGATTGTGTTCCCGTGCATTGCGTCGCAAGACCAAACGACATTTGCGCCTTCCTCTTTTACCGCCTGAATTAGTCGTGGGAGATGGTCACCAACTTGTCCGGCCCCGAAACGGGCGATCAACGTTAGTCGACCGGCTTCGTTTTGGGGGTTCAGTTTGTTCATGAGAACTTTAAGATCGTCGGCCGTAGTGCTCGGACCACATTTCAGTCCGATCGGGTTCATGACACCACGGCAGAATTCCACATGTGCCCCATCAGGCTGTCGGGTTCGGTCTCCGATCCAGATCATGTGACCAGACCCCGCCAACCATTGTCCAGACGTCGAATCCTGTCTGCATAGCGCTTCTTCGTATTCCAGAAGAAGCGACTCGTGACTGGTATAGAAATCGACGGTTTGCAGAGTGTGCGCGCGATCGCTATCCACGCCGGCAGCCTTCATAAAGTCGAGCGTGTCGCTGATGCGGTTCGCAAGATCGCGATATTTTTCGGCCTTTTCGTCTTCAGTAAACCCAAGTGTCCAGCTGTGCACCTTGTGTACGTCCGCATAGCCACCCGTTGAAAACGCGCGAAGCAGGTTCAAGGTTGCAGCCGATTGGGTGTACCCTTGAAGCATTTTAGCCGGATCAGGAATGCGCGCCTCGGGCGTGAATTCTAGCTCGTTAATAATATCACCACGGTAGCTTGGTAGTTCAACACCATCGATCACTTCGGTCGGCGCCGAGCGTGGTTTAGCAAACTGCCCTGCCATGCGGCCGACTTTGATCACGGGAACTTTGGCACCATAAGTCAACACCATCGCCATTTGTAGCATGACCTTGAACGTGTCGCGGATCGCGTCAGCAGAAAAATCCGAGAAGCTTTCCGCACAATCACCGCCCTGTAGCAAAAACGCTTCGCCGCGTGACGCTTTTGCAAGCTCATTCTTCAATCGACGCGCTTCGCCTGCAAAGACAAGCGGTGGATATTTCGACAGCTGTGCCTCAACGGCGCTCAACGCTGCCTCATCCGTATAATCAGGCATCTGAACCCGTGGCTTGTTGCGCCAGGTCGTTTTCTGCCATTCGCTCATCTTCTCACTCCAACTGTTAGCGATATCAGGGTGCATCTATCGTAGTTTATACCTTTCGGCCATCGTTCTTTTGCGACATTCTCGTCTTGACGACAATGACGGATCGGGGTCAACGTCTACGAATTGTCGGCAAAAACGGCTAGAAAGACCGACAGTACTACAAAAACTAAAGAAAATCGGTACGAAAATGGACGCAAAACGGCAAATTGTTCAATTGGACAGTGTTCCAGATAAGCCGAAGAGATTCGTTTTCGTTTTGCTTCCAAATTTTACGTTATTGAGTTTTGCTTCGGCCTTGGAATGTCTGCGAATTGCGAACCGCATGTCCAAGCGCCAGCTTTACACTTGGACTTTGGTCGGTGAAGGCGGTGAAACTGTTGAATGTTCAGCTGGGACTTCTTTCCAGCTGGATGGCGATCTAGGTGAGTTTAACCGCAGCGATACAATCGTTGTCTGTGGCGGAATGGACATCCAAAAATCAACCACAAAAAAGGTGGTTAGCTGGATTCGCCGAGAGGCACGCAAAGGTGCGCATATTGCCGGTCTCTGCACCGCTGCGTTTACTCTTGCCAAAGCGGGCTTATTGGATGGCAAGCGTGCAACGATCCACTGGGAAAACCAGGACAGTTTTTCTGAGGAATTTGAAGAAGTAGATTTGACCAAGTCAGTGTTTGTGATCGACGGAAATCGTTTAACGACTGCGGGTGGAACCTCTTCGATTGACCTTTTTCTGCAGCTCATTGCCAACGATCACGGAGAAGAGTTGGCAAGTGCGGTCGCAGATCAGCAAATTTATTCGTCGATTAGAACGGATCAGGACACGCAGCGCCTATCAATCCCAACGCGCATCGGCGTGCGACATCCTAAGCTCAGTAAAGTCATCTATATGATGGAAAGTAATATCGAAGAGCCGATCAGCCCATCCGTGTTGGCCAAAGAGGTGGGGATGTCGACCAGACAGCTTGAACGGTTGTTTAGGCGGTATTTGAACCGCTCGCCCAAGCGATACTACATGGAAATCCGACTGCAAAAGGCGCGCAATCTTTTGATGCAAACCGACATGAGCGTCATCAACGTCGCTTTGGCCTGTGGGTTCGCTTCCCCGTCGCATTTCTCAAAATGCTACCGCGCACATTATGATACCACCCCATATCGCGAACGTGGCACGCACGCCAAACTCCAACCCACTTAAAGTTCGAATTCAAATCTGGCGGCGAGCAACTATTCCAAACGGTCTAAGCTGGTGGAATTGAATAGGTCGCAGTTGCTCGGGCTACTGGTTTATCATATCCGTCTGAATAGATAAGAACGTCTCCGACGGCCAAAACCTTTCCAAGTTTCAGCAACGAGCAGTGTCCAATTAGGTCAGTTGCTGCTGCAGGTTTTCGCATAAAGTCGATTGAGCAGTTCGTCGTAACGGCCAAAGCCTTTGGCCCTATCCTGCTCATCAGGGCAAGGTATACGGCGACATCCGCAACGGAAAACATGGTTGGCCCAGACACTGTACCACCAGGCCTAAGATTGGTCTCATCGACTTTCCATCTGACAATACATCCATCATCAGTAATTTCTTTAACGGTGACTTGATGACAGACTTGCGGAAACACTTCATTTACAAATGCCTGAAGTTTCGCCACGTCCATAACGACGTCCATACTTGTTCTCCTGCTTTATTTCCCACTATCGTTGCCCATAGCATCGACGGAGGACAAGATGGCAATTTTGGAACGTAGCGACACAAATGCAGTGGCTCAGTTGACACTTAACACGCCCGAAAAGCTCAATGCCCTTTCAGACGAGATGTTGGCCGCGCTTCAAAATCAGTTCGACGAAATAAAGGAAACACCTGCCATCCGAGCGGTCGTGATAAAAGGGGCTGGGAAAGCGTTTTGCGCAGGTCATGATCTTAAACAAATGACCGCGGGGCGTCAGTCCGACGATGGTGGTAAGGCCTATTTCAAAGACCTTTTTGACCGTTGCGCGACAATGATGATGTCGGTTCAACAACTTCCACAGCCGGTCATTGCACAGGTTCATGGCATTGCGACCGCAGCAGGCTGTCAGTTGGTGGCCTCGTGCGATATGGCTGTTGCCGCCGAGGGCACAAGGTTCGGGGTGAACGGCGTTAATATCGGGCTTTTCTGTTCAACTCCGATGGTCGCATTATCACGCAATGTTCCCAGAAAGCAGGCTTTTGAAATGCTTTCAACGGGCCAATTCATTCAAGCGGAAAAAGCCGAAGCAATTGGATTGATCAACAAAGTTGTTCCACATGAGGAACTAGAAGACGCAACATCTGAACTCGCCGAAATGGTCGCGGGTAAACTGAGCGCGGCCGTTAAAATCGGCAAACAGGCATTTTACGAGCAAATCCAAATGCCGCTTTCAGATGCCTATTCTTACACAGGCGACGTGATGGTGGAAAATATGCTCTATCGAGATACCGAAGAAGGCATCGCGGCATTTCTAGAAAAACGCCCACCCAACTGGCAACAGTAACGCTTTTCATCTGTGCGACTCTGCCCTAGATGAGCGTTATGGATAAGGTATTACATATCGTCGGTGGCGGAATGGCAGGCTCGGAAGCGGCTTGGCAGGCTGCCAATATGGGGGTTCAGGTCGTCATCCACGAGATGCGGCCGGAAACGGGTACATTCGCGCATCAAACCGGTAAATTAGGCGAGATGGTCTGCTCAAACTCGTTTCGTTCGGATGATGATGAGCAAAACGCAGTTGGCTTGCTGCATTGGGAAATGCGCCAGGCTGGCGGTTTGATCATGAAAATGGCTGACAAGCACCGTTTGCCGGCCGGGGGTGCGTTGGCAGTTGACCGAGAACCGTTCTCACAAGACATCACCGATACATTGCTTTCCCACCCTAATATTTCACTTGAAGTTGGGCAGGTAAATGCTTTGCCTGAAAGCGGAAACTGGATTTTTGCGACCGGGCCACTGACGAGTGAAGGCTTGGGGCAAGCAATCGCCGACGAGACGGGTGCAGATAGCCTTGCGTTCTTTGATGCCATTGCGCCGATTGTTTATGCCGAAAGCATCGACATGACCAAGGCATGGATGCAATCACGCTATGACAAGGGTGAAACCGAGGAAGAGAAAACAGCTTATCTGAACTGCCCAATGACCAAAGAGCAGTATGAAGCTTTCATTGATGCCCTTCTTTCCGCAGACAAAACCGAGTTCCACGAAGGAGAAACGGCCGGGTATTTCGACGGTTGCCTGCCGATAGAGGTTATGGCCGAGCGCGGGCGGGAAACTTTGCGCTTTGGACCTATGAAGCCCGTCGGTTTGACAAATCCGCACGACCCTGAAAATCGCCCCTATGCAGTTGTCCAGCTACGACGAGACAATTCTTTGGGTACATTGTTCAACATCGTGGGCTTTCAAACGAAAATGAAGTACGGCGCTCAGTCCACTGTTTTTAAAATGATACCTGGGCTAGAGAATGCAAGCTTTGCCAGACTTGGGGGTATTCACAGAAATACCTTTATCAATTCCCCCACGTTGCTAGATGACCAAATGAGGTTGAAGTCAAAACCCCATATTCGCTTTGCAGGTCAAATCACGGGCGTTGAAGGTTATGTGGAAAGCGCCGCCATGGGTTTACTTGCAGGGCGTTTAGCTGCGGCTGAAATAACTGGCCGGACGATCTCAAGTCCTCCACAAGATTCTGCGATGGGCGCATTGATCCATCACATCACCGGCGGAGCCGACGCAAAAACCTTTCAGCCGATGAACGTCAACTTCGGTCTTTTCCGACCTGTTGAGGGTTTGAAAGGTGGGCGTCGTGGTCGAAAAGATCGCTATAAGGCCTACACCGACCGCGCTAAAGCTGCGTGGAAAGACTGGCTAGATAGCGCAGAGCAATTTAGCGGCGCATGACTGTCGTCACCCGTTTCGCACCATCGCCAACCGGCCCACTGCATCTGGGGCACGCTTATTCGGCATTGATGGCATTTGACTTTGCGCGAAAAAATAATGGAAAGTTTCTACTGAGGATCGAGGACATTGATCAATCTCGATCTCGCCAGAGTTGGGAAGAGCAAATATATCAAGATCTGACTTGGCTGGGTATATCATGGGATGGACCTGTCCTGCGGCAATCCGAGCGGTTCGAGGCCTACCATAGCGGATTAAAAATGCTTTCAGAAAAGCGTCTTATCTACTCCTGCTCATGTAATCGAAAAGACATTCTTAGCGCATTGTCCGCACCTCAAGAGGGTGTTGAGGTGCCTTTTGGGCCTGATGGTCCGATATACCCCGGCACCTGCAGAAACGAGCAGAAAAGCGACCAATCAATAGTTGGCGGTGCACTTCGCATTAACATGAGGAAGGCATCGGAACTGCTTGATTATCCGATTTATTTTCAGGAAATGTCATTCATATTCGGAGACGTCAGTATCTCGCAGAACGAATTAATTGAGGAAATTGGAGATATCGTTTTATCCCGTAAAGACATGGGAACAAGCTACCATCTGTCAGTCATCTTAGACGATGCGTATCAAGGTGTGACCGATGTTATCCGCGGCGACGACCTTTTTGAGGCGACCAAGATACACGTTCTTTTACAAAAGTTGTTTGGGTTGGACACTCCTACTTACCATCATCATCGATTGATCCGTGATGCAAATGGAAAGAGATTGGCTAAACGAGATGATGCGCGTGCGATATCCAAATATCGTGAAGATGGATATTCGCCTTCAGACATCCGTGAGTTGGTTAAGCTTCCGGCTGCATAATTTCGACCACCTCGTCATTACGAACGGCTGAATAGAAACAGCTACGCCGATTTGTGTGGCATGCCGGGCCGGTTTGTTTCACCAGGACTAAGACACAGTCCCGATCGCAATCGTATCTGAAATCCACCAATTCCTGAATGTGGCCAGAGCTTTCCCCTTTCACCCAAAAAGACTGACGCGACCGTGACCAATAAGTTACTTTTCGGCTGGACAATGTTTGCTCGACGGCCTCTTGGTTCATCCAAGCCATCATTAAAACCGTTCCATCCTCCACATCTTGAGCAATAGCGGGAATTAGTCCTTTTTCGTCAAATCGAAGGGTTGCGGCGTCGAATGGCATGAGCGAAAACCTTTTTCAATGGAGAGGTGGCCCTATGTATGCCGTAGCCACTTCAAAGGAAAGAGAATGTCTGAAACAGATCTTATCAAGCTGTACTCGAGCAGAATTCTGGCACTTGCCGCCGAAATGCCGCGCGTTGGAAAACTGAGTGATGCTGATGCTGAAGTTAAGAAGAGAGCTCCTTTGTGTGGGTCCACGGTGACTGTTTGGCTAAAGATAAAAGACAATACGGTTGTCGACTATGCACAAGATGTCAAAGCCTGCGCCCTTGGTCAGGCCGCCGCTGCGGTCGTTGGCACGGCTATTGTGGGGTGCACGACTAAACAAGTAATTGAAGCCCGCGATCAACTTCGAGCGATGTTAAAAGAAAATGGTCCGGTGCCCGCTGCGCCATTTGAAGGATTAGAGGTTCTAATCCCCGCGCGTGATTACAAAAACAGACATGACTCAATTCTGCTGTCATTAAATGCCAGCGTTGAAGCCATAGAAAGTTTGTCGGCCTCTTAGAAAAAAATCGCCGCTCGCTGGGGAAGCGGCGGCGATAAGTGAAGCAATCCCTGATCGAGACGGAGTACAAATCAACGAAGGTGAGGCTTTCGTTGTGGGGACATGTTCAGCTGCATCATCGGGACAGGCGACCAGCTGATAGATATCCGTGAGGGACCGCAGGCAGTGAATACTTAAAAATAGTTTGGAATGTTGAGACCCACGAACAACATGGCAATCAAAGCGGCGACACCGATCATATCTTCGATTAATGTCATTGATGAATGACGAAGAGCTGATTTTATCTGGGCCATTTTGTTCACCTCATGTTCTTTTGTTTCCTATTTGTTCTCACAAATTGCGACCCAAAACAAGAACAAATTTAGAACATCTGAATTTTTCTACTAACCCACTGATATCAAACGAATTGCTCTTTCCTGCTCCATCAGCCACAAAAGCGTCCGAGCAGCCTTTCCCCGATCGGATTTGAGTTCGGGGTCTTTCTCTAACAAATTACGCGCATCTTTCTGAGCGATTTGCATCAGCGATATTTGGCGCTCGAGATCTGCCACACGAAAGCGCGGTAGACCTGATTGGGCAGTTCCGATGAGATCACCTGCCCCTCTCATTTCAAGATCGACTTCCGAGATTTTAAATCCATCTTCCGTCTCCCGAAGAGTGGTCAAACGCTTTTCACCACCATCATTCAAGGGTGGGCGGTACATGAGAAGACATGTCGAGGCCCCTTCGCCCCGACCAACCCTGCCGCGCAATTGGTGAAGTTGGGCTAGACCAAATATCTCGGCGCGTTCAATGACCATGATTGTGGCATTGGGAACATTGACACCGACCTCTATAACGGTTGTAGCCACTAGAACCTTGGTATCTCCTGCTTGAAACCGCGCCATCGCCTTATCTTTTTCAGGGGCGGGCATCTGTCCGTGTACCAAGCCGACAAGGTCATCACCAAACGTGGCTCTTAAGTGTTTGAAGCGCTCCTCAGCCGCCGTCAGATCAGATACTTCACTTTCATCAACCAAAGGACACACCCAATAAGCCTGCCGCCCCTCGGCAATAGCTTTCTGAAGGTGGGCTACAACCTCATCCATTCTTTCTGTGGAAATGAGGGCAGTTTTGACAGGCTTACGCCCAGGTGGTTTTTCGTCAAGAATTGAAACGTCCATATCGCCGTACTGGGCTAAGGCCAGAGAACGCGGAATTGGCGTTGCAGTCATGACAAGCACATCAACAAATTCGCCTTTGGCCCCAAGTTCTAACCTTTGCGCCACTCCGAAACGGTGTTGTTCATCAATAATCGCAAGGCGGAGATCATGAAACATCACATCCTTTTGAAAAACAGCATGGGTGCCAACTAGAATGTGGATATCTCCTCGCAGTAGAGCGCCAAGTTTTGCTGCTCGCTCTTTGCCTTTGTCCCGCCCAGTCAAAATTTCAATAACGACGCCAGCCTCGTCGGCCAAAGGCCTCAGGCTTTCCAAATGCTGCTGAGCCAAAATCCCTGTGGGAGCCATCATGACGCCCTGCCCGCCAGCCTCGACGGCCGTCAACAGAGCCATGAATGCCACGAGTGTTTTTCCTGCCCCAACATCGCCTTGTAGCAATCGGTTCATTTTGATTTTTGCGGCCATATCCTCTCGAATTTCATCGACTGACCGTCTTTGCGCCACCGTTGGGGTGTAAGGAAGTTTCGCCAGAACCTTGTTGCTAAATTGTCCCGAGCCAATTGTACTTCGCCCCGGTTTCCTTTGGGCATTACGCCGTGCAAGCGCCAGAGTGAGTTGGTGTGCAAATAGCTCATCGTATGCAAGGCGTTCTCTTGCCGGTGCTTCTGCGTTCAGGTCTGTAATTGCTTTCGGCGAGTGCGCCCCTGAAATGGCTTCGGACCAGTTTGGCCACTGGTTTTTCCTCTTGAGAGGTCGATCAATCCATTCGGCCAACATAGGCGCCAGCGTCAGCGCCGAACGAACAGCTTTGCCCATAGTTTTTTGGGTTACGCCCGACGTCAGGGGATAGACGGGTTCAATGCGCGGAACTGTCTCTGCTTCGCTGGCTGGTAAAATATAGTCAGGGTGCGGCATTTGGATCATGCCATCGTAAAACTCCACCTTTCCTGAAACCACGCGGCTTTGACCAGTTGGTAATACTTTCGAAAGGTAATCCCCACGGGCATGAAAGAAGACCAATTGAAAGGTTGATTGTGCGTCTGAAACAACCACCCTGTAAGGACGCCCTTTTTGCCGTGCTGGTTGGTGGCTTTCAACGATGACCTTGACTGTAACAATGTCACCGTGCTGGGCTGTTTGCACTGTTTCCCGAATTTGGCGGTCAATCACATTAGCTGGAAGTGTGAACAACAAATCCTTTGGTTTATAGATGTTCAGCGACCCGAAAGCTTCAGCGGATTTTGGCCCAATCCCGTCAAGTCCGGTCAGATTACCGAACAAGGGGAACAAATTTTCCGGTCGGCCAGCCACGGCCTAACCTTTTCCTATCAAGGTCAACCATGCGTCTTCGTCGATGGTTTCGATCCCAAGTTCTGCAGCCTTCTTCGCCTTGCTGCCTGCACCTGGTCCGGCAATCAAAATATCCGTTTTTTTACTAACCGAACCCGCAACCTTTGCCCCCAACGATTCCGCCGTCGCTTTGGCTTCAGCGCGCGTCATTCGTTCAAGACTTCCCGTAAAAACCACTGTTTTTCCTGCGACTGGGCTATCTGTTATGTTGCTGACGGCAGTTTCAATTGTCAGTTGCTCAACAAGTCGAAGAATGGATGCGTGTTCCTCGGACTGAGAAAACGCGCTGATCAATGCCTTGGCCATGACATCCCCGACGCCGTCAATGCTTATGAGATCATCCCACTGCGCATTTCCAACCTCGATCTGATCCATGGCCTGAATGAAATTAAGCCAGTCCGAATAATGATTTGCCAAAAGTTTTCCGGCATTTTCGCCGACATGGCGGATACCCAAGGCGAAAAGGAATTTTGCAAACGGAATGATGCGCTTCTCGTCTATCGCGTCAAACAGATTTGAGGCTGACTTTGCCCCCCAACCTTCACGATTTTTCAGCTGTTTCAGTCCGTTTTCATATCGCTCTCGAAGGAGGAAAATATCGGCTGGCTCTTTAATCCATCCATCTTGGTAAAACTGTTCGACCTGCTTTGCCCCCAAACCTTCTATGTCGAATGCCCCGCGACTAACAAAGTGTTTTAATTTTTCGACAGCCTGCGCCGGACAAATCATGCCGCCTGTACAGCGGCGAACCGAATCCCCTTCTTCCCGAATGGCGTCAGACTCGCATTCGGGGCACTTGATTGGAAACTCATACGGTTCCGAATCTTCGGCGCGTTTAGATAGGTCTGTGTCCGCAATTTTTGGAATTACATCGCCCGCGCGGTACACCTGTACCCAGTCGCCAACTCGAAGGTCGCGGCCTTCACGAATGGGTTGGCCTTTGCTGTCTACACCGGAAATGTAATCTTCGTTGTGAAGCGTCACATTTGAAACAACCACGCCGCCCACTGTAACGGGTGTCAAGCGTGCGACAGGGGACAGCGCTCCAGTGCGACCCACCTGAATCTCAATCGCTTCTAACCGAGTCCAGGCTGTCTCTGCGGGAAACTTGTGGGCAATTGCCCACCGCGGAGTTGTTGATCGGAACCCGAGCCTATGTTGCAAATCAAGTTGGTTTACCTTGTAGACTACACCGTCGATGTCGTAGTCCAAAGTGGCTCTTTGTTGTGAAATTGTCGCAAAATGCTCAAGCAGTTCCTGTGGTGATACAAGGGCTTTAGTGAGCGGGTTGATGGAAAAACCCAATGCTGCCAGTCGCTCGATTGCCTTTTGCTGTGTTTCGGCAAGAGGTTCGGAAGTTTCACCCCATGCATATGCGAAGAAACGCAATGGTCGGCTGCGTGTAACAGAAGCGTCTAGTTGTCGAAGTGACCCCGCAGCGGCATTCCTTGGGTTCGCAAAGGTTTTATCGCCTTTTTCTTCTTGAATTTCATTCAAGTTCAAAAAGTCTGAACGAGACATGTAAACCTCGCCGCGCACCTCTAGGACAGAAGGCGCATTGACGAGTTCGTCCGGAATATCCGGAATGGTGCGAGCATTCGCAGTTACATTTTCCCCAACACTTCCATCACCGCGGGTCGCCGCATAGACAAGTTTTCCCTCTTCATAGCGCAGAGACAAGCTGAGGCCGTCTATTTTTGGCTCGGCTGTATACGTAAGCAGATCGGTCGCACCAAGGCCAAGGAACTTTCGAACCTGCGTGTCGAAATCAAAAACATCACTCTCAGAAAACGCATTGGACAACGAGAGCATGCGTTGCCTGTGAGCAATTTTACTGAATTTTTCTGATGGAACAGCGCCGACCTTATCAGAGGCACTATCGATGCGTTTCAGGTTCGGAAAGGCATTTTCTATTTGCTCGTTACGCCTTTTCAACGCATCAAATTCAGCGTCCGACATGACCGGATTGTCATGAGAGTGATAGGCGATATTCGCGTCTGCAAGTAATTTAGCCAGACGGGACAATTCATTTCTGGCGTCAGCTTCAGAAAGGTCGTGAACAGATTTGTCGGTTCCCATATCTCGGCCCATATTCGTTTTAACAACTTGATACGGGCCGATTGAGGCGGGGTCTAGTGCCGAGCTCTTTATTATTCCGTCAAGCGCTCACCGCCATACGCTGTGCACATTCAGGTTCTGGTTGGGGTTCCCTTAATACATAGCCTCTGCCCCAAACCGTTTCGATGTAATTCGATCCACCAGTTGCTTGATCAAGCTTTTTGCGAAGTTTGCAGATGAAGACGTCGATGATTTTTAATTCGGGCTCGTCCATTCCACCGTAAAGATGGTTCAAAAACATCTCTTTCGTAAGAGTTGTTCCTTTCCGCAGGCTTAACAGCTCAAGCATTTGATATTCTTTGCCCGTTAGATGGACTGTGTTTCCATTCGCCTCAACAGTTTTGGCATCCAAGTTAACGGCAATCATACCGGTGTGGATGATGGACTGCGAATGACCTTTCGAGCGTCGGATAATTGCATGGATGCGTGCAACCAGTTCTTCACGATGGAAAGGTTTGGTAAGATAATCATCAGCACCGAATCCGAAACCCTTTAGCTTGCTGTCAGTATCATCTGAACCAGACAGGATTAGTATTGAGGTTTCCACCCGCGCAATCCTGAGTTGCCTGAGGACTTCGTATCCCGGTATATCAGGCAAATTGAGATCCAGCAAAATCAGATCGTAATCATACAATTTCGCCAGATCTAATCCTTCCTCGCCCAAATCGGTTGCGTATACGTTTAGGTTCGCGTGCGTCAGCATCAATTCAATGCTTCGCGACGTTGCCGGATCGTCCTCAACCAACAAAATACGCATAACAGCTGCACTCCTTATTGACGGTTTCGCTGTAATTTGAACGAAATAGGTTAAAGGTTAGTTACCTACTTCATAATGTACGATCTACCTTAGATTGTATATCTTTCCCGCAATTTCGTTGTTTTCAGTCCTTTGTAGCCAAACTTTTCAAATCCCAGACACCATGCCGCAAATTCTTCGTCTGATAGGTTATAATTTTTCAGAGCGTACGATTTGTCCACTAAGCCATATTTCACAGCCTGAACAACAACAGCCTTTCTTGATGCGACCCAGCGGCTAGTTTCATTGTCTGGAAGATCAGCCAGGCAAATGACATTTCCATTTGGCAGCTTAACGGCCCTAGGGCCCTCAACCTTTTTTAAGAACATATTCATCCCCTTTTTTCCCAATATTCAAAAGAAATACCCTGAGGATTAATTGAAGGTGAAAGCAGGGGTTGAGAGTGTTTACGATTTTCATATATTTTAGTCGGATTGACCTAGGAGTCTTCTATGACCACCCCCGAACTAAACTCTCTTGGATTCGCTAAATCACCTAGCGACACGCGTGTTGTCGTTGCCATGTCAGGAGGTGTCGATAGCTCTGTTGTTGCTGCTCAGTTGGCAGACGAAGGTTATGATGTCGTGGGGGTTACTCTTCAACTTTATGATCACGGGGCTGCACTGGCCAAAAAAGGCGCGTGCTGTGCTGGCATTGACATACACGATGCCAGACGCGTTGCCGATGAGATGAATTTTCCGCACTACGTTCTGGATTATGAAAATATTTTTCAGGATGCAGTCATCGATGAATTTGCGGATAGTTACCTTGCTGGTGCAACGCCAGTGCCGTGTATCCGGTGTAATGAACGTGTAAAGTTCAAAGATCTTTTAGAAACGGCCAAAGACCTGAATGCTGACTGCATGGCGACCGGCCACTATATTCAGAGAAAAATAGGCCTCAAAGGGCCCGAGCTACACTGCGCAGAGGATGCGAACCGCGACCAAAGCTATTTCTTGTTCTCAACGACTCCTGAACAGTTAGATTTTCTAAGATTCCCGATAGGTCACCTGCATTCGAAGGCGGCAACGCGCGCATTGGCAAGCAAATACGGGTTGCCGGTTGCAGATAAACCGGACAGTCAAGATATTTGTTTTGTGCCAAATGGGAATTATGCTTCCGTGATTGAGAAGCTGCGTCCAGGTGCTGCGGAACCCGGAGACATCGTTCATGTTGACGGGCGCGTACTTGGAAAACATGACGGCGTTATTCACTATACGATTGGCCAGCGTCGGGGGCTAGGCATCGGTGGGCTAAGTGACCCGTTGTATGTTGTTAGATTGGACGTGGACGCAAAGCATGTGGTCGTTGGTCCAAAAGAGTTGTTAGCCACTCGGATCGTACCTGTGCGAGAAATCAATTGGCTGGGAGATGATCCTTTTACGTCTCGGAGCGAATGGCACCTGTCAGTAAAAGTGCGCTCTACCCGGCCACCCAGAGAAGCAATCATACGGCCACAATCTGACACCACAGCCGAAGTTGAATTATTGACGCCAGAGGAAGGCGTTTCTCCTGGTCAAGCCTGCGTATTCTACGACCCCAACGGTAGCCGAATATTCGGTGGCGGATGGATTTGGAAGGGCTAGACGTTCAGGTTATTAAGTACGGCTTTGGCTGCCCGCATTCCGGGATCTTCTCCGCCAGATCCCAGACGCTCCATCGTAATGCGCATTGCCGAAATTTGTGGGGATGGGTTATTGAGCGTTTCAATCACAGCGGGTGCGATAAATTCGGACTGACAGTCCTTTCCTAGAAATTCGGGGATAACACGTGTTTCTGAAACCAAACTGACCAAGTTTGCCGTGTCAACGCGCAACATGCGGCTAATCAGAAAACGGGATAATGGGTTCATATCGTAGGCGATCACCATCGGTGTGCCTGCTGCTGCCAATTCAAGAGATACTGTCCCCGAAGCAGCAAGTGCCAAGTCTGCAGCTTTGAAAGCGGCCCGTTTCAAACTTAGCCCGTCCTCTTGTGAATAGTCCCTTGGGTCCAGAACTAGAACTTCTGCTGATAGGTGCCAAGATTTCACGAGCGTTTCCACCAACCCAGCTACAGGACGCGCCGCTGGTAGAACAATTTTTAAATCCTCAAATTGAAAACAGGCTTCCTGAAGTACACTAGCGAAAATCGGAGAAAGGCGCGTGACCTCGCTTTTTCGCGAACCTGGCAAAACCATTAAAAGCGGGGAATCTCCGATGCCGAATTTCAATCGAAAAGCGGCAGCGTCTGACTCGCTCGCCTGCGGCTCGGAAACAACAGGATGACCAACGAAGTCGCACGACATGCCCGCGGCTTCCATGTATGGCGGTTCAAACGGCAGAAGTGCCAAGACGTGATCAATATGGTGGGCCATTTTTTCAGCCCGTTTAGGGCGCCAAGCCCACACCGAAGGCGCAACGTAGTGGACGGTTCGAATACTCGACCATTTTTTTACCAACTTCGCCACGCGCATAGAAAACTCTGGACTGTCGATGGTAACTAACACATCCGGTCGAGCATTTATCACCGCTTTTGCAGTCTGCTTGATGCGTCTTTTGAAATGAAAATATTTTGGCAATATTTCCACAAGACCCATAACAGAAAGTTCGTCCATCGGAAAAAGCGACTGTAAACCCTGAGCTTCCATAAGCTCGCCGCCGACACCTTCGAAAGTTGCGTTTGGCTTAAGCTGGCGCAAACTCGCCATAAAGGTCGCGCCAAGCTTGTCGCCGGAAACTTCGCCTGCAACAAGAAACACTTTCATTCCATGGCTCCTGCGACGACGAAAAGACCAAGCGCATCTGCGTCTTCCAGCAGTTTGGTACGATCTGCCAGAAGGACACAACCAGATGAAATCGCAATACCTGCAAGTCCAGCGCGCGCTGCATTTTGCACAGTTGCAGGACCGATCGTTGGCATATCCACACGTAGGTCCTGACCAAGCTTCGGGCGTTTTACTAAAACACCTTTCCCCCGTCTAAGTTGATAGCGGGTAGAATACACCTGATCAAGCAGATAATCTGTTCCTTGAATTGTCTCGATGCCCAGGCAAATCCCATGCTCGACCACGACCGCTTGGCCAACGTCCACAGGAGAAAGAGCTGACAGTATCGCGTCGGCCCGCTTTATGTCGTTGATGTGTTGATCGGTTGGCTTTACTTTCGTCAAAACGCCGTCAGGCGCGGTGAGTTCTGGTAAAAGTTCGTGAACGCCAACGGTTTTTAATCCTCTTTCTGCAAAGATTGAGATGATCGTTTTTAACAGCCCGTCATCACCACTTGCCATTGCACTTGCAAGTCTTGGTGCAATCGCCTTCATTCCATCGTCGAAAAGTGCAGGATCTAGTTTTGGTCTGCTTAAACCACCGACCATGCACACACGTGTGATGTTTTGATTGGTCAGTAGTTCAAATAATCCGCCTAAATGTTCAAAACGAAAGACTTGCGCATTTTGAACGTCACTTGCCATTCCTTCAAAGGTAATGACCAAGGCATCAGGATAGTTGTTCTGTAGCAAAACTGGCAATTGACCAGCTCCGGCAAGTATCCCGATACGTCCCATGACTTAGCCCGGCGTAAGGAACGAGCGATCACTCGATCCCATAATAAAATCAACGATTTCATGGACGTACCCGCTATCGGTTTCGTCGCCCAAACGTTTGGCGCGATCCTGAAATGCACCTTCGCCCTGAGCTAGCATTTGGAATGCGGCCCGAAGTGCAGTAATGTCTGCTCTGGAAACGCCACGTCTCTTTAGCCCAACCAAATTCAAACCGTCCAGCTCGCCTCGCGGCGCTTGCACAAGGCCATAGGGAATGACGTCGTTGGTCACCATCGTGACAGCACCAATAATCGCCCCTTTTCCTATTCGAACGAATTGGTGCACCCCGCTGAGTCCCCCGACGATGACGTCGTCATCAAGAACACAGTGACCAGCGATGGCAGCTGAGTTTACAACAATGACGTTGTTGCCAATAATGCAGTCGTGCGCGATGTGACACCCCGCCATGAACAGGCCATCGTCACCAATTTTGGTTAGGCCGCCTCCGCCCTCGGTACCAGTATTCATTGTGACGTGTTCACGAATGCGATTACGGCGTCCGATTTCCAGACGGGTTTCTTCGCCCTTGAATTTCAGATCCTGAGGTATTTCCCCAATACACGCGAACGGATAGATGACCGTTTCGTCTCCGATTGTTGTATGTCCCTGAACCACAACATGAGATTTTAAAGTCACACTCTCGGATAAGCGAACATTGGATCCGACATGGCAGAACGGCCCAACTACGCATCCTTCCCCCACGATTGCGCCCTCTTCAACGATGGCGCTCGGGTGGATTTGAGCAGAGGTAGAAATACCCATTTCAGCCCGCATCCGCTGGCAGATCCATCATTGCTATAAACTCGGCTTCAGCGGCCATTTCACCATCCACAGTGGCCACCCCTTTGAACTTCCAGACTTTTCCACCGGGCTTGCCCCGGGTCGTTTCCACTTTCATTTCAAGAACGTCTCCGGGAACAACTTTGCGGCGGAATTTGCATTTGTCGATCGCCATGAAATAGATCAACAAATCTTTGTCCGCTAAGTCCAGCGCAACGCCAACCATCACACCGGTCGTCTGCGCCATTGCCTCGACAATAGTAATACCTGGCATAATCGGCGTACCCGGGAAGTGCCCCTGAAAATGCGGCTCGTTCATGGTCACGTTCTTTATACCCGTCGCCGACTGATACCCGTCAATGTCAACAACCTTGTCGACCAACAAAAACGGATAACGGTGCGGTAAAATACGCTGGATCAACTGGATATCAGCGGTTTTCAGGTCAGACATGCCTTGAGCCCTTCATTAGTGTTCTTGTTGTGAGTAGCAAGCGCACGACGATACAGCAAGCATAGGATGGTACTAGTTGATGCCGTCACCGATAAGCGCGTTAATTCTCTCGACAGCAATATCGGTAACATCGATGGTATCCGCGACCAAAAAAACCGCGTCATTCGAGAAAATAGCCAAAGCCCGCCGTTCTTTCATGATTTCAACCAATATGTCTTGTGCAATTCTCATGAACTGTTGCCGCGCGATTTCTGGCCGCGAACGGATTTCATTTGCTTTCGACGTTTGCTCGACGCGGATACGCTGAGCTTTTTCGTCGAATGCGTCGGCCAAGGGGCGAAACTCTTCTGGGCTAAGAGTTGTCCGCATTTGCGTTAGCTCAAGCTCTTCATCTGAAAGTGCAGCTTCAATCTCGCGATTTTCGGCCGCCAGCAGGATACTATCTGCGCGAATGTCAGCCAACGCCTTTTGCCCGTATAAGGAAGCTGCGAACAAACGGTCTGGATCAATGGTCAGAATTGCACTTTGAAGAACCACAACTGTCTGCGGCTCTTGCGATTCTGGTGTACTTTCAGTCTGAGCCTGCCCTGCACTCGCAAAGAAACTCGCAAGGATGCAGAAGCTCAGACCCAGATAAAAAGACGTGTTTTTCATCAGAATTCGGTTGAAATCGTCAATTCAAACGACTGTTCGCTGTCCTGATCTTCTTTCGCGATGATTTCTGACCAGTTAAACCGCAAAGGACCAATTGGAGTGTCCCAGAATATCGACGCTCCCAATACTTGACGTACTAGGAAATCATTTGATTCAACAGTTTCCATAAGTGCATCTGGTGCTCCTACGTCCCAAAGCGAGCCCGCGTCATAGAATACGCCACCGGTGATGCCGTATTCTTCTGGAAGACCAATGGGGAACTCTGCCTCCAAGCGCGCAACGGCGAATTTGTTTCCACCAAGGGCATCATTTCCATCCCTCGGACCGATACCATTCGGCGCAAAACCCCGAATGTACTGGGAACCAAGGAAATACCTATCTGTCACGCGAGAATTTCCCGAGAAGTAGTTTAAAAGCCCACCTTCAAGTGTCGCCTTAAGAATGACATTGTCATCGACAACGGTCGTTTGAGCTGAGGCCAAAGCCGAGGTTTTGAGATAGTTATTATCCCCGCCCAGACCTGCAAAGTCCTGAGAAACCCTGAAAACAACTCCAGCATCCGGATTAAGCCCAGAGCGGCGATTGTCATAGGTCAAAGTATAACCAAGCGCTGACGTTGTCTTGCGACCCTCTTCTGCAAGAAGGATGGCAGAGGACGAAGTAACATCGGTCAAATTTTCATCGGCAAGACGATAGCGTAAGTTCAAACGTGTTTCATCGCCAATTGAAAACCCAAGCGACGGAGAGAAGCTTACTGTAGACGTATCGTACAAAGCGTTTTCGTTATTTGTATCCGAATACCCTGCGGACAAGCCAAACCGAACGTTTCGTCCTTGGAAAGCTGGTTCTGCAAAATCGAAGGTCAAGCGGTTGTTGCTTTCACCACGAGAGTAAGAGAAATCAAGCGCCTGACCGCGCCCAAGAAAGTTTGTTTCGCTGTAAGAAGCAACGGCACTGATGCCGGTTGCCGTATTGTAGTTTCCGCCAAACGTCACCGAGCCCGTTGCGCGTTCAGCAACATCGACATCGATGATCATTTTATCAGCAGAACTTCCCGCGCGTGCCGAAACGTCAGACTTTGTGAAAAAGCCCAAAGCTCTGATCCGAGCTGCCGCTTCACGAATTTCGCGCGCATTGAAAGGGTCACCCTCAACAGCGTCAAATTGGCGACGAACCACGCGATCAAGCGTTGCTGTGTTCCCTTCAATATCGATGCGTTCTATAAAGAGACGCTTACCACGTTTTAAAACGAATGCCACGTCCAACTTTTGGGTTTCCGGGTTCCGATTGATCACCGGTTCGACACGTAGAAAATCGCGCTCGTCGTCTGTCGCTTTAATCTCAAGGCGCGCAATTTCGTTGTCAATTGAAGTAGGGGAATAAACGTCACCGCTTTTTAAACGCAGAAGCTTTGCATATTCTGACGCATCAACGTTTGGATATTCGCTTCGGACAGTAATTTCCCCAAAATTATATGACTGTCCTTCTTCAACTGTGAACGTCAAAAAGTATGCGTCTCTGTTACGTGTCAGTTCCGCTTCTACGTCCAACACCCGAAAGTCTACGTAGCCGCGTGACCGGTAGAAGTCGGTCAAAACCTGGCGGTCAAATGCGATACGATCTGCCACATAGGTATCTCGTTGCACTAGGAAGCGGAACAGACCGGCCTGTTTGGTCGCTAAAACCCGGCGTAAGCGCTGATCCGAAAACTGCGTATTCCCGACGAATCCAAGGCGTTCGATTTCTACAACGCCGCCCTCTGAAATTTCAAAAACCAAGTCAACGCGATTATCGCTTTTTCGAATGATCTTCGGCGTAACAGAAGCAGAGACACGCCCCTTTGTTCGATATGCATTAGCAATGGCCGCTACATCTTTTTCGACTTGCAGTGGATTAAAGACTCGTCCCTGCTCAGATTGCACCAAAGATGCTATTTCGGAATTGTTAATGCGGCTGTTTCCCTCGAAAGCAATCCTGTTGATCGTTGGGCGCTCAACCACACTTATGTTTAGCGTATTACCGTTGGGAGAAAACTCGATGCTTTCGAACAAACCCGTGTCAGATAGATTTTGGTAAGCATCATTAATCTCGGCAGCCGAATAAGTGGCATTTTGCTTCAATCCTGCCCGAGCGAGAATCGTACCGTATTCAACGCGAACGTTTCCGTCGACTGAGATGCTGGAAAATCTGAAAGATTGCGCATGGACGGGACTGGCAAGCAGCACAGTCAAAGTCAGAAAGATAAATGAAATCAACCACATCCGATATTCGGAACGGTCACGAAATTCAGCGCGGACAATAGTCCGCGATGCAGCATCATTGCGCATTAAGACAACCTTTTAAGACATCCCAGTCCAGAGTTTGGTATCGGTATTAACGAGGTATGTCAAAATGATCCCTGCCTATTGGCAAGAAAATGTTGCTGTCTTTCAGAGTTAGATGAATACAGACGAACCGCTCTCAAAAGAAAAAACAATAGCGGCGAGCGTTAATGCACCTGAGACAGCAGCCAAAAACAACACGCGGTCCCAATTTAGACCTACGAAAAAAGCCAATGCATTCGAACCTGAAACCAAAGCGCTCATGGTCGCCTCCTATCTTCTGACACCTCGATCCTAAAGACGGATTTGGGCAAAAAAGGGGCGCGCAGTAGACGGTTTCTTGTCGGTGTTTAAACCGAGCACGCTATATCGTTGGTCATTGCAAAAACCATAAACATGAGAACAATGGTCAAACCTAGCGACATCAGAAACCGGAATGCCTTTTCAGGTGGTGGACGGCGGGTAATAGCCTCGCACACATGAAAAACAAGGTGACCACCGTCTAGGACCGGAATGGGCAATAGGTTCATCAGACCAATTGCCGAGGACAAAAACGCAATGAAGTACACATAGTCATCAATCCCCTGGCTAGCCATCGCCCCCGATGTTTCAGCGATGCCAACTGGACCGGACAAGTTACATGTCGAGATAGCCCCGGTTAGGACGTGATATAGACCGGATAAACTGGAATGAATGATGTCTCCGACCTGAGCTGTGCCGTATTTTATAGCGTCGAACGGGGAAACCATTTCGCGTTTTGGCTCAAAGAGAAAGTCCAGCACAACACCAATGCGCCATGTCGTCACGAATGATCCGTCATCCTGCTGCTCATCCATGCGCTGAGCTGCAAGCTCCACATCTCTAATATCGCCATCATTCCAAACTGTTAGATTAATAGGCTCACCATTCGAATTCTCAACAAAGTCCTTGAGTTGGCTGAACGCAAAAACCGGATTACCTTCAATATGAGTGACGACGTCTCCTACTTTCATCCCTGCGTCATAGGCGGCTCCTCGGGGAACTAGGAAGTTGACCATTGGTGGAAAGGTATAGGGGCCTAAAACGTCCTGAATCTTTCCATCCCTACGCACTGTGTAAGCGAGAATTTCTTGTACCGGCAGTTTCTTATCCAGACCATTCATCCCTGAGAGGTCTTCGATATCGTTACCTTCGACTGCTAGAAGTTCGTCCCCTACGGCCAATTCGAACGTACCATAGGGCAAAGGTAACAACTCGCCGATTGTCAAAGGTTCTCGAACCGAACCTTTAGACATGGAAAGGACAAAGAAAACGAGGATGGCCAGAGCAAAATTGAAAATTGGACCAGCTGCGACAGTCGCAGCCCTTGCCCAGAGAGGGGCGCCGTGCATCGTTGCCCGTTTTTCTTCCTCGGAAAGACTTTCGAAAACGTTCGAATCCTTGTCGCTCGCCGCGTTTGAATCCCCGAAAAATTTCACGAATCCGCCAAAAGGAATGGCAGCGACCTGCCAGCGAGTTCCGTGGCTGTCTTGACGGGACCACAAAACGGGCCCGAAACCGATACTGAAGACTTCAGCGTGAATCCCGCTCCAGCGACCGACAATATAGTGACCAAACTCGTGGACAAATACGATTACAATCAACGCAATAACAAATGCAAACAAAGTGAACGCGAAATTTCCGAAACTTGGGATTATCGAGATCAGGTCCATTACAATAAAATCTCCGCTCGTTACTCAAAATGCTCCGGTTAAAACCAGCTCATTCGCCACACGTTTAGCCGTGCTTTCTGCATTATTCACGTTTTCCAACGTCATCGCGTCGTTAATAAGGCTATCTTTTGACCCAAGTTGCTCAAGTACGGCCTCAACAAGGCGCGCCATATCCATGAAACCGATTTGTTCGGCAATAAATGCATCCAGCGCTTGTTCTTTCGCAGCGTTGAACACTGCTCCGCTCAGACCGCCCTGGCGCATAACGGTCTGCGCAAGTTCCAATGCCGGATATCGGTTTGGATCCGGTTTCGAAAACGTTAATTGCGAGATCTTGGCAAGATCCAACCGGTCAACCGGAAGTTTTTTTCTGCTTGGCCAATGTAACGCATAGCCAATCGCATGTCGCATATCCGGTGGCCCTACGTGTGCCATCAGCGCACCGTCTTGAAAACCAACAAGGGCATGCACCAAGGACTGAGGGTGGACAATCACTTCAATTTGCTCGGGCGTGAAACCGAAAAATTCCTTTGTCTCGATGACTTCCAATGCCTTGTTAAACATCGACGCACTATCAATTGTGATCCTTTGCCCCATGTCCCAATTTGGATGCGTGGCCGCCTGCTGGGGCGTAGCACTTGCAATGTCCGCGAGCGGCCAGTCTCGAAACGCGCCACCTGAGGCCGTGATGATCACGCGCTCGACATCTTCTATTTCTTCACCAACCAAGGCCTGGAAAATCGCTGAATGCTCGCTGTCTACAGGTAGAACGGTTGCACCGACATTTTTTGCCGTATCCAGCAAGAGTGAGCCAGCAGTCACCAAGGATTCTTTATTTGCTAAGGCAAGTGTGGCCCCTTGGCGCAATGCCCTCAGACCAGGTTCTAATCCCGCGGCGCCGACAATCGCGGACATCGTTAGTTCCACATCCCGCTCGGCCGCCTCTAGCAAAGCTGTTCGCCCAGCCGCCGCTTCGACCCCCGTTCCTTTCAATGCTCGCTTAAGATCAGGCAATAGATCTTCGTTTGCTGTAACTGCAATTTCAGCATTTAAATCAATTGCGTCCTTAGCAAGTCGGGCGATGTTATTTTCGCCGGTAAGGGCCACTACTTGATAGGCATTACGATCGCGTCGAACGAGGTCAATGGTGCTTTGCCCAATAGATCCTGTCGCACCCAGGATTGTGATCCGTTTACTCATCGCCATTCCAGCTGGAAAAGATCAAGCCCCTCGGGCAATACAAAGCTCATCGCTCCAACAACCAACGCTGCAGCAATCATGGCATCAAAACGATCCAGAAAGCCCCCATGCCCTGGGATCAGATTAGAACTGTCTTTAATCTCGAACTTTCGCTTCAAAGCGCTTTCCGCGATGTCGCCCATCTGGGATGCGAAAGCGACCAAAACGCTTAACGCAACAAACAGTACAGCATTGGCAGTATCAAAAACTAATCCAACCAATGCTGCGGCGATCCAGCCCGAAGCAGTGCCTGACCAGGTTTTCTTGGGGCTGAGAGACGGCCAAAATTTCGGGCCGCCCATAAGCCTCCCGCCGAAATAGCCGGCGACATCAGAGGCAATGACAATCATGACCAGCCATAAAAGCCAGTATAGCCCCTGATCATTGCGAAGAATATCCAGAACCAATCCTGATGCAGAGATCATAATTGCGAAAAGAAAGACACGTACTTTGTGATTTTGGGCTGCGATAAATGCCGATATCGGGACGACTAGAAATAGGATTGTGATCGATCCCCAAGAACCTGCGGGCAAAAAATACAAACACAGACCTACGATCAAAGCAGCAACCAAAGGAAATACCCTGCCCTTTGATGACAGATTAAAAAGTTCCCAAATCATTGCTCCGCAAATCACGGATACGAAAAGACCAAACGCATTGCCGCCTATGATAGCTGACGTCAGTCCTAGTATTGCCAAAACAACGCCTGAAATGACACGCTCACGTAAATCAGACCATTGGGCTGATTTCATACTTTCACGCCCCCAAAACGACGCTCACGTGAACCGTACCGCTGCAAGACCTTATGGAATTCTTTTGCCGTAAAATCAGGCCACAAAGTGTCAATGAACTCGTACTCCGAGTAGGCAGATTGCCAAAGCAGAAAGTTGGAAATCCGCGCCTCTCCGCTGGTGCGGATCACAAGATCAGGGTCAGGAAGGACATGGGTATCCAAATATCGTGGAAGCGTCTCTTCGTCGACGCTATCCGGCGAAAGTTTGCCCGCGGCCACATCCTGAGCAAGTCGCTTTGTGGCGCGCGCAACTTCATCGCGCCCACCATAATTGATGGCGACAGTCAGGTGTACAAGATCGTTTTCCGAAGTCATCAGTTCAAGATCGTCCATTAGCTCTACCAGCTTTGGATCAAGCCTAACTCGATCTCCGATAAAACGAACCCTAATGCCGTTATATTTCAGAGCGCGGGCTTCTCCGATGATGTATCGCTTGAACAGACTCATTAAACCGGCCACTTCGGTCTGAGTACGCTTCCAGTTTTCCGTGGAGAACGCGAAAATCGTTAAAAACTTAACACCTTCTTCGGGGCAAGCTTCAACGATTTCACGTACGCGCTTGGCACCAGCGTGATGTCCGAACAGCCTTGGTCGACCGCGCATTTGCGCCCAGCGACCGTTACCGTCCATTATGACCGCGACATGCCGCGGTCCTGAACGCTTTTGTTCGGGCTTCACCATTACCACTCCTTCGGCGCGTCTAATCAGACGTGCATGATCTCGGCTTGCTTGGTTTCAAGTGCCTTATCGACTAGCGCGATAAACTTATCGGTAAGCTCTTGCACTTCAGATT
This sequence comes from uncultured Rhodobacterales bacterium, assembly GCA_964453855.1. Lineage (GTDB taxonomy): Bacteria > Pseudomonadota > Alphaproteobacteria > Rhodobacterales > Rhodobacteraceae > JASMHC01. The sequence goes on along the minus strand of CAYVRN010000007.1, from coordinate 8,083 downwards.
CCCAAAGCTTCTGATCATCTTCAGACATACCAGCGGCTTTCGCCTTTTTGACCTGATCCATGCCATCACGACGCACGTTTCGTACAGAAACGCGAGCGTGCTCGGCGTATTGAGCAGCTACACGAGTCAATTCGCGGCGGCGTTCTTCGTTTAACTCAGGGATCGGCAGCATGATAATCGTGCCGTTGGTCTGAGGATTGATACCTAAGCCACTTTCTCGAATGGCTTTTTCTGCCGGGCCAACCAGGGATTTATCCCAAATATTCACTGTTACCATGCGTGGTTCGGGAACGTTTACAGTACCTACCTGATTGATCGGTGTCTTTTGCCCGTAAGCTTCGACCATGATCGGTTCAAGGATTGCTGCCGATGCACGGCCAGTGCGAAGCGATGCAAATTCCGTTTTCAAGGCGCCCATTGCACCTGACATACGTCGTTCCAAATCATCGGTATCGATTTCAAAATCTTCTTCGGACATTTCAGCCTCGTTGTCTGAGTTTTTCTGCCATTTGGGCCTGTATCAATACCACTTTACTACTGTGGTACGACCTTTGTATAGGTGCCTTCGCCAGCCAGGATCCCGCAAAATCCGCCGGGTTCATCAAGTGAAAAGACGATAATCGGCAGATTATTGTCACGCGCCAATGCAATCGCTGACGCATCCATAACGCCCAGGTGTTGGGCCAGAACTTGATCATACGTTACCTCGTCGAAACGCTTGGCGTCTGAATGTTTGGCCGGGTCTTTATCATAAACTCCATCCACCTTGGTGCCTTTGAAGATCGCTTCGCAGGACATTTCATTGGCCCGCAATGTCGCGGCAGTGTCAGTTGTAAAGTATGGGTTTCCGGTGCCCGCTGCAAAGATACAAACACGCTTTTTTTCAAGGTGGCGTACCGCGCGGCGGCGAATATAAGGTTCGCAAACTTGATCCATTGGGATCGCGCTTATTACACGCGTATAGATGCCAAGCGCTTCAAGGGCTGACTGCATGGCAAGCGCATTCATGACCGTTGCTAGCATGCCCATGTAATCAGCGGTTGTCCGCTCCATACCTTGAGCAGACCCCTGAAGCCCTCGGAAAATATTACCCCCACCAATCACCATACAGATTTCAACGCCCAGATCGTGAACTGACTTTACCTCTTCCGCGATTCGCTGGACTGTTGGAGGATGCAGACCGAATCCCTGGTCCCCCATCAATGCTTCCCCCGAGATTTTAAGCATAACACGTTTAAATTCGGGTTGAGGCGCTGATGTATCGGTGGGCATTTGTATCTCCTGAAAGGGATCATTTTGTGAAAGTCAAAAATCCTTTGCAAAATGTCGGAATATACGTCCGGTTTCAATGCACGAGAGGGAACTAATTGCATCAAATGTACTTTTCGACCAAAAGGTGCCCAACCAAACATGGATTTTGACTTGTTGCGAGCATTCGATGACGTCCCCAATGGGCCAATTCTAATCGCTGGTCCCACAGCCAGCGGAAAAAGCGCCCTGGCTATTTGGTTGGCGCAGCATTTTGGCGGCCGGATCATCAATGCGGATGCGCTTCAAGTTTTTGAGGGTTGGCGCATCCTGACGGCACGCCCCGATGACGACGACCTCATCAAAGCAGAACATTGTCTTTACGGACATGTCGCTTTTGACGAAACGTATTCGGTGGGTCACTGGCTGCGAGACGTCAAGCCGTTTCTAATTGGAAAACCACGTCCAATTATCGTTGGTGGAACCGGATTGTATTTTTCGGCCCTGACCAAAGGATTGGCCGAGATTCCGACTGTTCCTAGTCATATCCGAGAAGAGGCCAACGCCGTCTGCGCGTCAAACGGCTTTCAGGTCATGCTTAAGGATCTCGACGAAAAGACAAAGTCTCGCATTGATTTAAACAATCCGATGCGTGTTCAGCGCGCGTGGGAGGTTTGGCGCGCGACTGGGCGTCAGATTTCGGATTGGCAGGACAGCACCCCTCCACCCTTATTGTCCGATAGCGGGCTAACGAAAATCGTCTTGAATTCATCGGTTGAATGGTTGAGCGATAGAATTGAGCGCCGATTTGACAAAATGCTCGAGATCGGCGCCCTGGAAGAAGCCGAGCATATGCTACCCCATTGGAATCCAGAGCTTTTATCGTCAAAGGCTATTGGCGCAAAGGAACTCATTTCACATCTCAAAGGCGAGATATCTTTGGATGAGGCTCGGGGTTTTGCGACGATCACGTCGCGTCAATACGCGAAAAGGCAGCGCACTTGGTTTCGATCCAAGATGGCCAACTGGCTACAATTCGACGCTGAGCGCCTTGGTGAGCAGTTGATCTAGACACCCTTCGCACAACTTTAAGACTGTCAACGCTATGAGAAGTCTCGTATTAAGCCTTCAAAAAAGCGAAAGAATCACGATTCTACCCTTGCATCGCGCGGTTATGTCGTTTTTGCTAAGTCATGGTGTCGCTTTTAAGCCTAAAAATGGCGAAAGCGATGATTGACGGTAGGGAAAAACTCGTGCCGTATGGTCAGCAATAGGAGGATTCTGCGCAAACATTCCATAGGAAAGTCGATATCCTTGATAGGATTTGTCTATTGAATGCTTTACATGGATTGTCCTAGTAAAAATTAAAACGTGTCACAGGGAGTATAAGATGACGCAAGAACTAATGAACGGAGGCCGCATCCATCCGGTCGCGAAAATGTATGCCGAAGAAGTCAAGGCGGGCAAACTCAGCCGCCGCGAGTTTATGGCGCGCGCGACGGCTCTGGGTGTTGCTACTCCGGTTGCCTATGGCATGCTGGGCATGACTGCTCCGGTCCTCGCAGCTGGTCACGCCAAGCAGGGTGGAACCCTTCGTATGGAAATGGAAGTTCGCGCATTAAAAGATCCGCGGACTTATGACTGGACCCAGATCGCCACCGTGACGGCAGGTTGGCTGGAATTCCTGGTTGAGTATAACTCCGACGGTTCGTTTGAACCGCTTCTCCTAACCTCTTGGGAAGCAAACGCTGACGCAACACAGTACACTCTGAAAGTCCGTCAAGGCGTTAAATGGAACAACGGCGACGACTTCACTGCCGACGACGTTGCCCGCAATATCACCATGTGGTGCGACAAGGACGTTGAAGGTAACTCGATGGCAGGCCGTATGGCGTCATTGATTGACCCCAACACCAATAAAGCTGCCGAGGGCGCGATTGTAGTGGTTGACAGCCATACCGTTCAACTGAACTGCTCGAGCTCGGACATCTCGATCATTCCGGGCATGGCAGATTACCCAGCTCAAATCGTTCACAGCTCGCACAGTGCAGATACAATGCTATCGAACCCGATTGGCACAGGATACATGCTACCTGAAAGCCATGAAGTCGGCGTTAAGGCAGTTCTGGTACGTAATGAAGGCCACGACTGGTGGGGTTACGCAGCTGGCAAAGGCGGTTATCTGGATCGCATCGAATTCATCGACTACGGCACAGATCCCGCAGCGATGGTCGCGGGATACGACGCTGGCGAAATCGACATGAACTGGGAAACTCCGGGTGAATACAACGACATTCTCGACGGCCTTGGCCTGAACAGATCGTCGGTTGCGTCGGGTGCGACAATCGTTATCCGTCCGAACCAGCTTGCCGAAGTAGATGGCATGAAGCCGTATGCAGACAAGCGCGTTCGTCAAGCTATTGCTATGGCTGTAGATAACGCAGTTTGTCTTGAGCTAGGCGTGAATGGTCTGGGAACTGCAGCGGACAACTGCCACGTTGGTCCAATGCACCCCGAGCACGACCCGTCTGTAACCCGTAAACCGTTCGATCCAGCCGCTGCAAAAGCGCTGATGGACGAAGCAGGAATGGGTGACTTTGAACACGATGTTATCTCAATAGACGACGATTGGCGCCGCAACACCACTGCAGCAGTAGTGGCACAGTTGAATGACGCTGGTATCAAGGCAAAGCACACTGTTATGCCGGGTTCGACTTTCTGGAATGACTGGACCAAGTATCCTTTCAGCTCGACCAACTGGAACCACCGCCCGCTGGGGACACAGGTTCTGGGTCTAGCCTATCGTTCTGGCGAAGCATGGAATGAATTCGGCTGGTCTAACGCCGAGTTTGACGCCCTGCTAACCGAGGCAAACGGTATTGCGGATGCTGATGCGCGTCGTGTGGTTATGTCGAAGATCCAGGCAATCGTCATCGAAGAAGGCGTAACAATCCAGCCATACTGGCGTGGTTTGAACCGTCACCACGTTGAAGGTCTGGTCGGAGCAGACATGCACATTGCGTATCTGCCACAGATCTACAAGTGGGGTTGGGCTGCTTAATCACCCAAACTCAATTTAAATGTCATGGGCCACCTTGTAGGGTGGCCCGTTTCAAAAACACTCCGGTGAATAAACCGGGTAAATTCATCTGACCAGCAGGGGTCGATATGGGACTTTTTATCCTCCGCAGGGTGGGAGTGATGATTTTGACGGCTTTGTGCCTGACTTTCATCGTTTTTTTCCTTACGAACCTTTATCCCAACTTAGAAAAACTCGCTAAAACTCAAGGTAACTTCCGAATGTCGGATGAGCAGGTTGAAACCTGGCTTGGGAACCGCGGATATCTACAACCAACTGTCGTGAAGTACGGTCAGTGGCTTGGTGTTGTGCCCGGTTATGTCATTGAGGGCAAGGACGGCGAAGTCAGGGGGCGTTGTTTCCGAGGCACGATTGAGCTGGAAGACGCGCCTCGTTTCTGTGGGATTATTCAGGGCGACTGGGGGCAATCGACAGTCTTCAAAGTTTCGGCTTCTGAAGTGATCGGGACCAGACTTAGCCTGACAGGTCAGTTGATGATGTGGGTTCTTATTCTTATGGTTCCTACCGCATTGATCGTTGGCATTATGGCCGGCATGCGAGAAGGATCATGGCTTGACCGTTCTCTCTCGACGTTTGCGATCACAACGACAGCTACGCCTGAATATGTGTCTGGCGTTATCTTTATCGCCGTGTTTGCATCCTCAACTGTTGGCCTGAAATGGTTCAAAGGCTCGGCCACATCGGCGATGGAAAATGCGAACTTCGAAAATTTCTTCCTCCCAGTGCTGACAATCGCACTTTATGGTATGGGGTATGTTGCACGAATGACGCGAGCGTCTATGGCTGAAGTCATGACCGCGCAGTATATCCGTACGGCACGCCTCAAAGGAGTGAGCTTCAAGAACATTGTTCTTAAGCATGCACTGCGCAATGCACTGATTGCCCCATTCACCGTGATTATGCTTCAGTTCCCATGGCTTCTGAACGGTGTGGTTATCGTCGAGTCTTTGTTCAACTACAAAGGCTTTGGATGGGTTCTGGTACAGGCCGCAGGAAATAACGACATCGAACTATTGCTCGGTGTCTCTGTCGTGTCCGTTATTGTGGTTCTGGCAACGCAGCTGATTTCAGATATCGGCTATGTCTATCTGAATCCTCGGATCAGCGTAAATTAAGGAGAGGACGAGATGGACCCGCTAAGCTGGGGCGAAATCATCGCCCGTATCCTCGGAGACTTGATGCCGACATGGATCTCACTGATCGTTATGTTTGTGTTGTCTTTTCTCTACAAACGCAAACTTGGTCTTTACGGAAAACTCTTTGACAGCACCATCGGCATAATCGGATTAGCATTGGTCATGTTCTGGGTATTCACCGGTATCTACGCTGCTCTGGACATGGTCGGAACACACGATCCACTGGCCCAGGTCTCTGGTATGAAGAATAAGGTGCCCGGAACTCCGGTTCGCGGTGCGACTGACGGCGCTTATGAATATTATCTGCTTGGCGGAGATAATCTGGCCCGTGACGTTTACACACGCATGGTCAAAGGCGCATGGGAAGTGATCAAGATTGCACCGTTCGCGACACTTTTCGCCTTCATGGTCGGGATTACACTTGGATTGCCCGCAGGATATTATGGCGGTCGTTTGGACACATTCCTTTCTTTCCTTGCCAACCTGATCTTGGCCTTCCCAGTAATCTTGCTGTTCTACTTGCTGGTGACGCCAGAAATCATTGCAACGGGCATTCCGGTGTATATGGCAGGTGTATTGTTCCTGTTCCCGGTGATTTTCTTCGTCGTCCTGTTCAACTCACGCTTTTTCACTCAACCCAATAAACGCAATGTTTATCTGGCGGTAACCATCTTGCTTGGCGGCTGGTTGTATTTGGGAATTGCTTGGGATTCTGACCCGCTGGGACTGGTTTCCTTCCCACCGAATTTGCTGGTGGTTTTTGTGTCCGTTGTTTTTGTCAACTCGCCGACGGTGTTCCGTATCGTTCGTGGACTGACTTTAGATATAAAAACACGCGACTACGTTGCCGCGGCTCAAACGCGTGGAGAAGGCCCATGGTACATCATGCTTTGGGAGATTCTGCCCAACGCACGTGGTCCGTTGATCGTAGATTTCTGCCTGCGAATTGGCTATACGACGATTCTTTTGGGAACCTTAGGTTTCTTCGGCCTTGGCCTAAGTCCGGAAAGCCCAGATTGGGGATCCACGATCAATGACGGGCGCAAATTGCTGTCTGTCTATCTGCACCCTGCCCTTGCGCCCGCGCTGTCCCTTCTTTCTCTCGTTCTGGGTTTGAACTTGCTGGCGGATGGTTTGCGCGAAGAAAGCCTGCGTGACTAAGTGATCGACCGAGGACCGGGGCTCTGCTCCGGACCCCGGGATATTTGAAGAAAAAAGAAGACCAGAGTGAACTGGTCTGGCTCCAACAGGGAGAAAGAAAATGTCGAAACTGGCTGATTACGAAGGGCCAATTCTTGAGATCGAAAATTTGTCGATTTCATTCTTCACCCGATTGCGGGAAATTCCTGCGGTCATGGATTTTTCTTGTACGGTCCGACCTGGCGAGGCCATGGGGCTTGTTGGAGAGTCCGGATGCGGGAAGTCGACCGTTGCCCTAGGGGTAATGCAGGACTTGGGCGTCAACGGACGTATCGTTGGCGGTTCGATCAAGTTCAAAGGGCGCGATTTGAACGAGATGAGCGCCGACGAGTTGCGCGACATTCGTGGCAACGAAATCGCCATGATCTACCAAGAACCCATGGCTTCTTTGAATCCCGCTATGCGGATTGGCAAACAGCTCATGGAAGTTCCAATGATCCACGAGGGCGTGTCGGAAGAGGTTGCCTATCAGCGGGCACTTGAGGTTGTGACAGATGTCAAACTTCCCGATCCTGAGCGTATTTTGAAATCGTATCCTCACCAGCTTTCGGGTGGCCAACAGCAACGCATTGTGATTGCAATGGCGCTGATGTCAAAGCCGGCCTTGTTGATTTTGGATGAACCGACAACGGCGCTGGATGTGACTGTTGAAGCTGCGGTTGTGGAACTGGTCAAGGATTTGGGCAAGAAATACGGCACGTCGATGCTGTTTATCTCTCATAACTTGGGTCTGGTTCTGGAGACCTGCGACCGTCTGTGTGTGATGTATTCGGGCGAAGCCGTCGAAACCGGTTCTATCGAAGACGTATTTGACCATATGCAACACCCTTACACTCAAGCGTTGTTTCGGTCGATCCCGCTTCCGGGCGCTGACAAGAACTCGCGCCCGCTGGTTGCTATCCCCGGTAACTTCCCCCTGCCCCACGAACGCCCACCGGGCTGTAATTTCGGACCGCGCTGCAATTACTTCGAAGATGGCCGCTGCAATGCTTCAGACATTCCGATGTCAACGGTCGAAGGTTTTGACCGTCACGAAACACGCTGTCTGAAATTCCAAGAAATCGATTGGGACGCACCGATAGAATTGGCCGATCAAACCGAGAAAGCACAAGCCGGTGAAGTGGTGCTTCGAATAGATAACCTCAAAAAGTATTATGAGGTTGCTGCTAATGCATTGTTCGGCGGTGGCGATAAAAAAGTTGTCAAAGCAAACGAAACCCTGTCGTTTGAGGCTAGAGAATCTGAAACGTTAGCCATTGTAGGCGAGTCTGGGTGCGGTAAGTCAACATTTGCCAAAGTTCTTATGGGACTTGAAACTGCGACGGACGGGCAAATTCTACTAGATAACGGCAACATAGAAAGCACCGCGATTGAGAAGCGGAATACTAAAACCGTTGCC
>CAYVRN010000006.1:0-69128 GCA_964453855.1 uncultured Rhodobacterales bacterium | reverse complement strand
TGGCTGGGTGAACAGATCACCAATCGCGGTATCGGCAACGGTATCTCGTTGATCATCTTCGTTGGTATTATCGCTGAAATTCCGGCGGCTCTGGCCCAGTTCCTTAGCCAAGGCCGTTCGGGCGCAATCAGCCCTGCCGTGATTATCGGTGTGATCATCATGGTCGTTGTGACGATTGCCTTTGTGGTTTTCATGGAGCGCGCTTTGCGCAAAATCCACATTCAATACCCACGCCGTCAGGTCGGTATGAAAATCTATGACGGTCAGTCCAGCCACTTGCCGGTCAAGGTAAACCCGGCGGGCGTTATTCCGGCAATTTTTGCCAGCTCGCTTCTGTTGCTTCCAACCACTTTGGCAACTTTCAGCGGCGGCAATACCGGACCGGTCATGTCGACCATTCTAGCCTACTTCGGCCCCGGTCAGCCGCTTTATCTGGTGTTCTTCGCGTCGATGATCATCTTCTTCGCGTATTTCTACACGTTCAACGTGGCCTTCAAACCCGAGGACGTTGCAGATAATCTGAAGAACCAGAACGGCTTTGTTCCCGGCATCCGTCCGGGCAAGAAAACCGCCGAATACCTTGAATATGTTGTGAACCGCGTTCTTGTGGCCGGTTCGCTATACCTCGCCCTCATCTGCCTTCTTCCGGAGATTACCCGTAGCCAGTTGTCGATTCCCTTCTACTTCGGTGGGACATCGGTGCTGATCATCGTTTCCGTGACTATGGATACAATCCAACAGGTGCAAAGCCATCTTCTTGCGCACCAGTATGAAGGTTTGATTGAGAAATCCCAGCTGCGTGGCCGTGGTGGCAAGAAGCGTGGCAAACGTAATACAGGACGTCGTTAATCCCTATGAATATCATCCTTCTCGGCCCCCCGGGCGCAGGCAAAGGCACTCAGGCTGGTTTCCTTGTAAACGAGCGTGACATGATCCAGCTTTCGACCGGCGATATGCTGCGCGAAGCTAAAACCAGCGGCACCGAAATGGGCAAGCGCGTTGCAGAGGTCATGGACCGTGGCGATCTGGTGACAGACGAGATCGTGATCGGCCTGATCCGTGAAAAGCTGCAGGGCGACAAGAAGGGTGGATTCATCTTTGACGGCTTCCCGCGCACCTTGGCGCAGGCGGACGCTTTGGCAGAACTGCTTGCAGAATGCGGCGAGCCTCTGGACGCCGCGATCGAGCTTCAAGTGAACGACGACGTTCTGGTTGACCGCATCGTCGGCCGCGCGGCAGAAGCTGCTGCCGCAGGCCAGCCGGTTCGTGCGGACGATAACGAAGATAGTCTGAAGGTGCGCCTGATGGCGTATTACAAACAGACCTCTCCGCTGATCGGATACTACCACGCAAAAGGTATTCTGAAAGGCGTTGACGGTCTGGGCGAAATGGCTGCGGTTAAGGCAGACATTGCGCAAGTGCTTGACGCATAAGGAAAGGGGCTTGACGGCCCCTTAATAACCCCTTAGCGAGACCACTCATTCAAGAATCAGTTGATCGAGTCGGGTCGCACCCGATGAAGACAACGACCACCTCGATCAGTTGCGGCCCGATGGCGGAAATGCCCCGGGCCTCAGTTGTGAAAAAAGGTTCTGGAGCTACGGAACCGCAACAAAAAGGAAAGACGATTTGGCACGTATCGCCGGCGTTAACATCCCGACCCACAAACGGGTCCCGATCGCCCTGACTTACATCACCGGAATTGGCCACGCATCGGCAGCAGAAATCTGCTCGTCGGTCAACATCGACGTCACCCGTCGTATCAATGAACTGAGCGACGCCGAAGTTCTGGCAATCCGTGAACACATCGACGCAAACTACACCGTTGAAGGTGACCTGCGTCGTGAAGTGACCATGAACATCAAACGCCTGATGGACCTTGGCTGCTACCGTGGCCTGCGCCACCGTCGCAACCTGCCGGTTCGCGGTCAGCGTACCCACACCAATGCTCGCACCCGTAAAGGCCCTGCGAAGCCGATTGCTGGCAAGAAGAAGTAAGGGGAGCATAGGACAATGGCACGTGATACCCGCCGTGGCGGCAAGAAAAAGGTCTCCAAGAACATCGCAACTGGCGTTGCGCATGTGAACTCGACCTTCAACAACACTAAAATCCTGATCTCTGACGTTCAGGGCAACGCAATCTCGTGGTCGTCTGCTGGCACCATGGGCTTCAAAGGTTCGCGCAAATCGACCCCGTATGCTGCTCAGATGGCTGCGGAAGATGCGGGCAAAAAAGCTCAGGAACACGGCATGAAGACCCTTGAGGTCGAAGTTCAGGGCCCGGGTTCGGGTCGTGAATCGGCTCTGCGCGCTCTGGCTGCTGTCGGTTTCAACATCACCTCGATCCGTGATGTGACCCCGATCGCACACAACGGTTGCCGCCCTCCAAAGCGTCGCCGCGTTTAATCAGAATATTCTCTTTTGGGGCTGTGTCTTGCACGCGGCCCCATTTCGTCATTTTAACCTCGGGCGTTTTTGCCTTTAGGACATGGGGCAAAAACAAGAATGGAGGGACGCATGATCCACAAGAATTGGGCAGAATTGATCAAGCCGACCCAGCTTGACGTAAAACCGGGCCACGATCCCGCACGTCAGGCGACAGTCGTCGCCGAGCCGCTTGAGCGCGGCTTTGGTCTGACTCTGGGCAACGCGCTACGCCGCGTTCTGATGAGCTCGCTTCAGGGCGGCGCCATCACCAGCGTTCAGATTGACAACGTTCTGCACGAGTTCTCGAGCGTTGACGGTGTACGCGAAGACGTTACCGACATCATCTTGAACCTCAAAGGCGTTGCGATCCGTATGGAAGTCGAAGGTCCTAAGCGCGTTTCGATCAGCGCAAAAGGCCCAGGTGTTGTCACCGCAGGTGATATCGCTGAATCGGCAGGCATCGAGATCCTGAACCGCGACCACGTGATCTGTCACCTGGACGACGGTGCTGACCTCTACATGGAACTGACCGTCAACACCGGTAAAGGCTATGTCGCAGCTGACAAAAACCGCCCCGAAGACGCGCCTATCGGTTTGATCCCGATCGACGCCATCTTCTCGCCGGTCAAGAAAGTGTCGTACGATGTGCAGCCGACCCGCGAAGGTCAGGTTCTTGACTATGACAAGCTGACCATGAAAGTCGAAACCGACGGGTCTGTAACCCCGGATGATGCCGTTGCCTTCGCAGCACGTATCCTTCAGGACCAGCTGTCGATCTTCGTCAACTTCGACGAGCCGGAAGCAGCCGGACGTCAGGACGACGATGACGGTCTTGAGTTCAACCCGCTTCTGCTGAAGAAAGTGGACGAACTGGAACTGTCTGTCCGTTCGGCAAACTGCCTGAAGAACGACAACATCGTTTACATTGGCGATCTGATCCAGAAAACCGAAGCCGAGATGCTGCGCACCCCGAACTTCGGCCGCAAGTCGCTGAACGAGATCAAAGAAGTTCTGTCGGGCATGGGTCTGCACCTTGGCATGGACGTCGAGGACTGGCCGCCGGACAACATCGAAGATCTGGCCAAGAAATTCGAAGACCAGTTCTAAGAATTCGGCGGGCGTCCGCGCCCGCCAAACAATGCCCGGACAGCCGGGGAACAAATGGGCACTTCCGCCCCAAGGAGAACGGTCCGCTACGCATGGGCCGTCAGACAAAGCAAAACGAGACTTAGGAGACTATTATGCGTCACGCACGAGGCTACCGCCGCCTGAACCGCACCCACGAGCACCGCAAAGCGCTGTTCGCTAACATGGCCGGTTCGCTGATCGAACACGAACAGATCAAAACCACCCTGCCGAAAGCCAAAGAACTGAAGCGCGTCATGGACAAGCTGATCACTTTGGGCAAGCGCGGTGACCTGCACGCCCGTCGTCAGGCAGCTGCACAGCTGAAAGAAGACAAAGACGTTGCCAAACTGTTCGAAATTCTTGGCCCCCGCTACGCCGAGCGTCAGGGTGGCTACACCCGCGTTCTGAAAGCCGGCTTCCGTTATGGTGACATGGCGCCAATGGCCATCATCGAACTGGTTGACCGCGACGTAAACGCAAAAGGCGCAGCTGACAAAGCACGCGTTGCAGCAGAAGACGAAACGGCAGACGCCGAAGAGTAAAAATTCGATCCGTCTAGGATCAATCGAACCCCGTCAGGCAACTGGCGGGGTTTTTTATGCGTTCCCGCTTTTCCGTCTTTGGCGCCGCTTGTGTCGAAGGTAAATGGTACGGGCAACGACGTTTGCGTATCCCCAAGCACATACTTGGTAAATCACAGGTAAACGCCCCAACCGTGCTAAAATGCGATACCGTGGCATCTGATCCCAAAGCACCAGAAAAGCCTCAAACCCAATGAATAATGCACCACCGTGCTGCACATGAAGCAACCTTGTCGCCTCATCCTCGGTCACGCCCCATTGCGCCAAATCTACCTTGTTCAGATCATCAAAGGCTACGGGCAGCGCATGGTCTGAAACATAGTCCGCATAGTGGCACATCTCCTTATCACAAACAGGACAAGCACCGTTATAAAGTGCACGGGTCTGGGTGGGCGACGTCATGATCTCGGCCTGTGATTTTGAATGGTTCCTGAAAAGCATGTAATGCGCAATCGCTTGCTAGCAAGCGTTTCACGGTCGCAGTCTTCCACGGCCACTTGATAGGACAATGGCAGCTTTGTTAACCGGGCTTTTCGGCCTGAAATTATGCGGTTAAGGTTTCCGAATGGCAGACCTTTTCGACTCTCCTGATGCAACCGACAAAGCCCCGCGACCGCTGGCGGATCGCCTGCGGCCCAAGCGCTTGTCGGATGTGATCGGGCAAGAGCACATCCTTGGCCCCGAAGGTCCACTTGGGGTGATGCTGGCTTCGGGCAGCTTGTCGTCACTGATTTTCTGGGGCCCACCGGGGGTTGGTAAAACCACCATCGCGCGTCTTCTGGCGGACGAAACCGAGCTGCATTTCGTCCAGATCAGTGCGATATTCACCGGCGTTCCCGAACTGCGCAAGGTCTTTGAGGCCGCCAAGTTACGCCGCCAGAACGGCAAAGGCACCTTGCTGTTCGTCGACGAAATCCACCGTTTCAATAAAGCGCAACAGGACGGATTCCTTCCCTATATGGAGGACGGCACCATCCTGCTGGTCGGCGCGACCACAGAAAACCCCTCGTTCGAGTTGAACGCCGCTGTTCTCAGCCGTTCTCAGGTTCTGGTTCTTGAACGGCTGGATCTGGCCCATCTTGAACTGATGGCACAACGGGCCGAACAAGAACTGAACCGCGAGCTTCCCCTTGATGGCCCAGCCCGAGAAGCGCTGCTGGAAATGGCTGACGGCGACGGTCGAGCGCTTTTGAACCTGATTGAACAAGTTACGGCGTGGAAAGTGGACAAGAAACTGACCACCGATGCCTTGTCACAACGGCTAATGCGCCGCGCCACAAAATACGACAAATCAGGTGACGAGCATTACAATCTGATCTCGGCCCTGCACAAATCCATACGCGGCTCTGACCCGGATGCGGCTCTTTATTGGTTTGCTCGCATGCTGGAGGGCGGCGAAGACCCCCGCTTTCTGGCCCGCCGACTAACCCGCGTGTCTGTCGAAGATATCGGATTGGCCGAACCCAATGCCCAGACCCAATGCCTGCATGCATGGGAAACCTACGAACGTCTGGGCAGCCCCGAGGGCGAGTTGGCGCTGGCCCAAGCCGTGGTCTATCTAGCACTCGCCCCGAAATCCAACGCGACCTATGCCGCCTATAAAGCTGCCCGCGACGCCGCTCGCCGCACAGGATCGGAACCGCCCCCAAAACACATCCTGAACGCGCCCACGGCATTGATGCGAGACCAAGGCTACGGTGACGGATACGCCTATGATCACGACGCCGAAGACGGGTTTTCGGGCCAGAACTACTTTCCCGAAACCATGAAGAAACGGCCCGTCTATTATATGCCCGTCGAACGCGGCTATGAGCGAGAACTGAAAAAACGTGTCGAGTGGTTTTCCAAACTCCGCGACAAGCGTCGGCAATAGAAAGGTCCGGTTGAATGCTGTCAGATATCGTTGATCTGCAAAGATACCCCATCACAGACCACGGCTTTCGCAACGCCTGCAAAGCGGCCTTTGACGTCGATGGCGTCTTTGTTATGGAGGGATTTGTACACCCGGACGCGATCCGACAGGTTCAGGACGAAGGCGACGCGCAACGAGATCAGGTCTATACCAAACCCGAGCACCACACGGTCTACCTGTCCAAACCCGACCCTGCCTTCCCGTCCGATCATCCGCGCAACCGCATGGTCCTGTCGACCAAAGGCTGTCTAACAGACGACCAGATCAGCGCTAGCTCGCCCCTGCGCCAGCTTTATGACAACGCCGATTTCCGCGCGTTCCTGTGCCATGTTCTAGACGAAAAACAACTGTTCGAATACGCAGACCCTTTGTCGTCGATCAATCTGCATTTTCACGAACAGGGACAGGAACTGGGCTGGCATTTCGACAACTCGTCGTTTTCGATTACCCTGATGGTGCAGGCCCCTGAAACGGGCGGTACGTTTGAATACGTCACCCGTCTGCGCGATGCTGATGCCGGTGAAATGGGCTTTGATGCCGTCGCTGACGTACTGGATGGCAAATCCCCTGTTCACCAGATCAACGCCCAAGCCGGAACGCTGGTGTTTTTCAGGGGCCGAAATTCCCTGCATCGCGTCGCCCCGAACGAAGGAAACCGCACACGGATGCTTGCCGTGCTGGCGTATAATTCGGAACCCGGCGTCGCCCTGTCGGAAACCGCCCGCATGACCTTTTACGGCAGAACCGGGTGACAGCGCGGACGCCTCCGGCGGGAGTATTTTCGGTAAGATGAAACAAAAGCGCCCCGCCCTGATCGCTCAGAGCGGGGTTTCACCTTACACGCCCATCGACTCTCCAGCCTGTAGCGCTCACAGACTTTGGCCCAAGAAGATTACCAAATCGTTTTCATCTTACTAAAAATACTCCGGGGGAGTCACCGCAGGTGACGGGGGCAGCGCCCCCGCGTTACCAGCGTTTCAGACTATCTTCGTCCTCGTCCCTGGCTGCGACCCATTCGGCGCCACCCGCCAGAAACTCTTTTTTCCAGAACGGCGCGCGGGATTTGAGGTAATCCATCAGATACTCTGCCGCCTCAAAAGCGTTTTTGCGGTGGCGCGAGGCGGTGGCGACCATCATGATCATCTCTCCGGGGGACAGATCACCGTAGCGGTGGATCACAAGCACGTCGCCTAAGTCCCAGCGCTCTTGCGCTTCGGTGGCGATCTTGGTCAGCGCCTTTTCGGTCATGCCGGGGTAGTGCTCGATCACCATGCGCTCCAGCGTACCCTCGGGGTTATTCCTCACGATGCCGGTAAAGGTGACAACCGCCCCCTGATCGTGGTGCCCGGACGCAAACGCAGACGCCTCGGCACCGAAATCGAAAGGCTCGGACTGCACTGCAATCCTCATGGTTCAGCCTCCTGTCATCGGCGGAAAAAACGCCACTTCACGGGCTCCGTCCAGAGACGCGTCAAAGTCGGTTAACTCTTGGTCAATGGCCACCCGAAGCGCACCAATGTCCTCAAACGCGGCAGCATAGCGCGGCTCGCGGGCACGCAGTTCCTCGACCAGGTCCATTACTGTGGCCGCAGAGGTTTTAACCTGCTCTTTCGGCAGACCAATGCGTTCACGGACCCAAGCGAAATACATCACATCCAGCATGATCAATCCTTCAAATGTGTTGTGGCTTTGCGGAAGTAATCCCAACCCGTGATCAGTGTCAGCAACGCAGCCACCCAAAGCAGCGCCACGCCAACATCAGACGATATTCGGTATGCCAAGTATTTCCAGCGTAGGCCAATTACATCCTCGATCTCGCCACTGATGATCCCGTCAAACGTATTGCCATCCATCCCGAACGAAGACATTCCCACGTAGTGCTCAAAAATGCCATGCGCCAGCAGAACCGACACCGCCAGCATCTGTACGGTAGTTTTCCATTTGGCCAGTTTTGTGACCTTCAGCGTTCCGGCCGTATCGCCCAGATACTCTCGCAGGCCAGACACAAATGTCTCGCGGAACATGATCACCACAGCCGGCACCAGAATCCAGAACGAGACACCGTAAAGCGCCGTCAGCGTCATCAAAGCTGTGACCACCATGGCCTTATCAGCAATCGGGTCCAACATGGTGCCCAGCTTGGTTGTCTGGTTCCAGCTGCGCGCCAGATAGCCATCGAACCAGTCGGTGATCGAAGCGCTGGCGAATAAAACCAGCGCAATCCAATCAGCGTAGGGTCGCATCACGAACAAAAACACGAGCGGCACCAAAGGCGCAGCGATCAGACGAAATACCGTCAGGATATTGGGTAGGTTGAATATCATACGTCTTCCTAGCTTTTGGCAGCGGATTAGAAAAGGCCCCAAGAGCATTTGTCGCAAACAGGCTTGGTTAATAGGCTGTCTTGTGCCTAACCTGTGCCCATGCAGATCAGAACCGACTTCCCCCGCAAGATTAAGGTCATCGAAGACCAACACATCATCATGTCAGACGGTTGCCGCTTGTCGGCGCGTATCTGGATGCCCGAGGACGCCGAAGACGACCCCGTTCCGATGATTCTGGAACACCTCCCCTATCGCAAACGTGACGGAACCATCGCACGGGATGAGATCAGCCACCCGTGGATGGCGGGGCATGGCTATGCCTATGTCCGCGTCGACATGCGCGGCAACGGCGACAGTGACGGCCTGATGGAGGATGAATACACCCAGCAAGAATGGGACGACGCCTGCGAGGTCATTGCATGGGCGCGGTCGCAACCATGGTGTACGGGGAATGTCGGCATGCAGGGCATCAGCTGGGGCGGGTTCAACTGCCTGCAGGTTGCCGCCCAACAACCCGAGGGCTTGAAGGCGGTGATTTCGATGATGTCCACCGTGGATCGCTACGCCGACGATATCCATTACAAGGGTGGCTGCCTGCTGGGCGAAAACCTTGGCTGGGCATCGCAAATGCTGGCCTATTCCTCGCGTCCGCCGGATCCGGAACTGGCGCCGAATTCATGGCGCGAGATGTGGGAGCAGCGGCTGGAGAACCAGCCGTTTCTGTTGGAAACATGGCTTGATCACCAGACACGGGATGAGTTCTGGAAGCACGGCTCGGTGTGCGAAGACTACTCCAAGATCAAAGCCGCCGTGCTGTCTGTCGGCGGCTGGCATGACGGATACCGCAACACGATCAACCATCTTGTCAGCAACGTGGACGCCCCGGTCAAGGGCATCGTAGGGCCGTGGATTCATAAGTATCCGCATATGGCAGGTCCCAAACCCGCCATCGGGTTCCTTCAAGAGTGCAAACGCTGGTGGGATCACTGGCTGAAAGGCATCGATACCGGCGTCGACAAAGACCCTGACATGCGGATTTACCTGATGGATTCGGTCAAACCCAAGGCGTGGCTGCCCGAACGTCCGGGTCGATGGATTGCAGACGCAACATGGCCCGCGCCGGATACCGATTGGCGGGAAATGCCCCTGTCCAATGCAGGGCTCGGGGCCGTGGGCGACTGCAATCTGTCGGTCTGCTCGCCTGCCGACTGCGGTGCAACGGGCGGCGAATATTTCCCATTCGCCTACGGTCCCGAGTTCCCTCAGGATCAGCGCGCAGACGATGCCCTGTCCGCCTGCTTCGACGGAGAGATTTTGGCAACCGACACCGATATCGTCGGTGGGCCACGTATCAGACTTAAACTGTCTTCGGACAAACCAGCCGCGCAAATCGCCGTGCGGCTTTGTGATGTCTTCCCGGATGGCACCTCGGCGCTGATCAGCCACGGGATGCTGAACCTGCAACATCGCAATTCGCATGAACACCCCGAACCCCTTACGCCGGATGAAGAATTCGAAGTTGCCTTCGACCTTGACCAATGCGGCTATCGTGTTCCGGCGGGGCACAAGCTGCTCCTCGCTGTGCAAACCAACTACTGGCCCTTCCTCTGGCCTGCGCCGGAACTGGCCACAGTCACGATCACAGGCGGAGAACTCACCCTGCCCGTGCGCCCGACATCCCAAGGCCCCGAATGGAGGTTCGAACAGCCCGAAGGTTCCGAGCCATGGAACATCGAAACCCATCGCGAAGCCGGTTGCACCCGCATGCGCGATATCGATCTGGACACTGGCCAATCGGTGATGCGCATCACCAACGACAGCGGGCATGTCACCGACCTAAAACACGGCTTGTCACAATCGTCCGAAACACGAGAAGAGTGGCGGATCAATGCCGATGATCCATTGTCTGCACGTGCAGATATCCGTTGGTTCAAAACCATGGGCCGTGGTGATTGGCAGGTGACAACCGAGTGCACCACCTCGATGACTGCCGACCGCGACACGTTCCACATCAGCGCCGAGCTGAAAACATGGGACGGCGACGAACTGGTCAGCGACCGAACGTGGCACAGGTCCATCCCCCGCAACGGGATGTAGCAGCAACAGGGGCACCGTACGCCCCTGTTATCTGCCTTTAATCTTTGCAACCGATAACTTGGCCCGTCGACAAAAGTGGCTCCGTGCCGGATGGGGGACCAACCCCGTGATGGCCACCGAGACCCCCACAGACCACCCGGAGGGTGCAGGGGATACCTGCGCTCGGTGAGGACACTTCGCCAACAGGCGGGCCCGCCACTTTACTCCTGATGGATCATATAAGCCCCGAAATGCAGACAGCCTGCCGGAAAACCTCCGCGCGGGTCAAACCCATGTCCTGTTTTCTTCTTGGCCCAAATACTCTCCGAAGCGCGAGGGGTGAAACCCCTCGCACACCGCGACGCGCGCAAACGCGGCGCAAAAACCAAACAAAAACGGCGCCCCGAAAGGCGCCGTTTCTATTTCGCATTGTGAAACTCTTACGAGTTGAACCACCAGCGCTCGGCCGAGTGCGAACCGTCGAGCGACCAGTTCGAAGCAACGTCTTCGGCGTGGCCGATTTTGTTCGACAGGCCCATGATGTAGTTCGCAAACATTGGTACCAGTGCGCCGCCATCGTCGTTGATAAGCGCCTGACACTCGGCATACATCGCCGCACGCTTGGTGTCGTCCAGTTCCGAACGTGCCGCCACGACGATGTCGTTGAACTTGGCCGAAGCCTCGGTGCCTTTCCAAGCCGTGTCGTTCCACTCGGTGTCGTTGGTGTAAGCAGCCGAGTACATCCAGTCCTGAGTTGGGCGACCGCCCCAGTAGCAGGCCGACCAGCCCTTTTTGTTCCAAACGTTTGACCAGTAGCCATCCGAAGGTTCACGAACAACTTCAATGTCGATACCCGCTGCACCGGCAGACGCTTGAATAAGCTGTGCCGCGTCCACCGCACCGGCAAATGCCGCATCGGATGCAGACAGCTGGATCGCACCGCTATGTCCCGACTTTTTATAGTGGAACGCTGCTTTTTCAGGATCATACTCACGCTGAGGCAGATCGCCTGCGTGATATGGAACCGACGATGAAATCGGGTGGTCGTTACCCAACGCACCGTGGCCCAGAAGGATCTTGTCGACCATTTCCTGACGGTTGACCGACAGTTTCAACGCCATGCGCAGATCGTAGTTGTCGAATGGTGCAACATCCAAACGCATTGGGAAGGTGTAGTGCAGTGTACCCGTCGACTCGAGGATATTGACGGCCGGCGAGCGTGCCAGCAAGGATACGGTTTTCGGATCCAAGCGGTCTACGACATCCACCTGACCAGACAGCAGCGCGTTCTGGCGGGCGGTGATGTCGATAATCGACAGAATGGTTACTTCGTCGAAATAGGTTTCGCGGAAGAAGTTTCCGTTGCGGGTCATCTCGGCGCGAACGCCCGGCTCAAAGTTGTTCAGCGCATAGGCACCAGTACCGATACCGCCGACTGGGTTCACCGATCCGTCAGCTTCTGCAGGCAGAATGACAAGGTGGTAGTCGCCAATCACGAACGGGAAGTCAGCGTTCGCTTCAGTCAGATTAATGACCACGCGGTTTGGACCATCTGCGCTAATATCGGTGACCGAGCTTAGCAGACCCTTGGCGGCCGATTTCGAATCTTCACCACGGTGATAGTTCAGCGACGCAATCACATCTTCCGATGTCATTGTCTTGCCATTGTGGAATTCAACGCCCGAGCGCAGGTTGAAAATCCAGGTAGCACCACCATCTGCCGCTTCCCAGCTTTCCGCCAGATCACCGCGCAGCGATCCGTCAGGTGCGATCTCGGTGATGCAGTTGAACATCGACGTCGAAAGGTTCGACAAGAATCCGTTTTCATAGGTCGCCGGATCAAGGCTGTCAGTGGTCGAACCGTGACCCAGACCCAAACGGTAGTGACCACCCGACTTCGGTGTCGCGGCCATAACGCTTGAAGCCATACCCAGCGCAGTTGGTAGACCGACACCAGCAGCTACAACCGAGCTTACAAACGAACGGCGACTGATGCGTCCGGATGCGAATTTTGATTCCTGTTCCGCAATGAACAGAGTTTTACGATCTTTCATTTGGCTTATGCCTTCCTGTTGTTGTCGTTTTTGGGCAGTTCAACGTTTGCAGAAAACGTGAAATCCGGCCCGCACCTATGTTGGTACCAAAGGATCGTAACAACAGTTTATGGTACTTGGCAATTTTCTTTCGAAAACTCGTTTACTTTTTTATAGGCTTTCGCCTAACCTTTCCGGACAGGGATACTTGGGGATGGTCAAAAAACGACAGGCAGCACAACGGTGCCGAGCCTTCCCAAACCACAAAACAAGGAGAGGATGACCGTGCATCCGGTTATCAAAACGATTCTGCAACGCCTGGCTTTGGGCGTTATGACACTGTTTTTCGTGTCTCTCATCATTTTCAGCGGCGTCGAAATGCTGCCAGGCGACTTTACCCAAGCCGTTCTGGGGCAAGCCGCAACAGAAGAAACCGTTGCCGCCTTCCGGCGCGAGCTGGGTTTGGACCAACCGGCATACATTCGCTATATCGACTGGATTGGCGGCGTCATGACCGGCGACTTCGGAACATCCTTCTCGGGACGTGCGGCCTCTGGCATCGACCGCTCGCGCGAGGTTGTAGACCTGATCGGCCCGCGTCTGTGGAACACGCTTTTCCTTGCCGGAATAACCGCGATCATCGCTGTGCCTTTGGCGCTCTTTCTGGGAATCACAGCTGCGCTTTATCGCAACTCGGTCTATGACCGCTTGGTAAACGCCAGCACACTGGCAACGATTTCGACGCCCGAATTCTTTGTCGCCTACATCCTGATCCTGTTTCTGGCAGCGCTGAACCCGATCTTTCCGTCGCTTGCGAATGTCTCGCCCGATACCGAATTATCCGAACGGCTTTACCGGTCTGCGCTGCCGTCAATGACATTGGCGCTGGTTATTATCGCCCACATGATGCGCATGACCCGCGCAGCAATCATCAACCTGCTGGCCAGCCCGTATATCGAAATGGCGCGGCTCAAAGGCATGTCGTCGTCGCGGGTGATCCTTTATCACGCCTTGCCAAACGCATGGGCACCGATCGTGAACGTGATCGCATTCAACCTTGCCTATCTGGTGGTCGGCGTGGTCGTGGTCGAAGTGGTCTTTGTCTATCCCGGTATCGGTCAGCTTATGGTGGACGCTGTGACAACCCGTGACATTCCGGTTGTTCAGGCCTGCGCCCTGATCTTTGCCGGCACTTATATCGTGTTGAACCTGATCGCCGATATTATTTCAATCGTCACCAACCCGAGGCTTTTGCACCCAAGATGAGTACTTCCGAAGGTTATTCCGCAAAGGACGAAGTCGGTCTGGTCCGCACGCGCCGCACATGGCGTCAACGGGCTTGGATCGAACTGAAAAAAGCACCGTTCACCGCATGGCTGGGGATGGTGGTGATCAGTATTTACATCTTCATCGCCTTGTTTGCGCCGTTGATCGCCCCCTATGGCGAAGCCGAGATCACCCCGATTCCCTATGCACCTTGGGACAGCACGCACATTTTCGGCACAGACCAGATCGGGCGAGATATCTTCTCGCGCTTGATCTTCGGGGCACGAAACACCATCGGAATCGCATTGGCGACCACGTTCCTTGCGTTCCTGATCGGCGGTGGCCTTGCATTGGTTGCGGCGATCAGCCGTGGCTGGACAGATCAGATTCTGTCGCGTGCTATTGATGTCTTGATGGCCATTCCCAGCCTGATTTTCGCGCTGATGTTGCTGTCGATCTTCGGCTCGAATGTCCTGTCGCTGATCATCATCATCGCGGTTCTGGATAGTACCCGCGTGTTCCGTCTGACACGTGCGGTGGCGATGAACGTTGTGGTGATGGAATATGTCGAGGCCGCCAAGCTGCGCGGCGAAGGTATCGGTTGGGTGATGCGCCGCGAGATTCTACCCAACATCATGCCGCCACTGGTCGCCGAATTCGGACTGCGCTTCTGCTTTGTGTTCCTGACCATCGCGGCGCTCAGCTTCCTTGGCGTTGGCATCCAGCCACCCACGGCTGACTGGGGCTCAATGGTGCGCGAGAACGCATCCCTGATCCAGTTTGCCCAGTTCGACCTGAAAGCCGGCATCACGCCGCTGCTTCCAGCGGCAGCGATCGCCATCCTGACCATCGCGGTAAACTTCGTGGTGGATTGGTTCCTGATGAAAACAAGCGGACTTCGTGATGAGCAGTGATAACAAAGACGTACTTCTTCGCATGAAGGATATCCGCATCGACGGATTTGCCGACGAGAAGTGGAACGAGATTATCAAAGGCGTTGATCTGACCCTGCACAAGGGCGAGGTTTTGGGCCTGATCGGAGAATCCGGCGCCGGGAAATCGACCCTTGGCTTGGCCGCTATGGGCTTTGCCCGTCCGGGGTGCCGATTGACCAGCGGAGAAATCTGGTTCGACGGTGTCGATCTGATGAAGGAATCCGAAAGAGCCAAGCAAAAGTTGCGTGGGGCCCGGATTGCCTATGTCGCCCAGTCGGCGGCGGCGGCCTTTAACCCCGCCCACACCCTGATGGAACAAACGATCGAGGCTGGCGTTCGCCACGGTCTGGCCTCGCCCGAGGAAGCGCGGGAAGACGCGAAAAAGCTTTTCGCCGCTATGGACCTGCCGAACCCGAACAACATCGGCGACCGTTACCCCCACCAAGTTTCCGGCGGTCAGTTGCAGCGGGCGATGACCGCGATGGCCATGGCCTCGCGCCCTGATCTGATTATCTTCGACGAACCGACCACAGCTCTGGACGTGACTACGCAGGTCAACGTACTGGCAGCCATGCGCAACGCGGTGGAGCAGTTCCATACGGCGGCGATCTACATCACTCACGACCTTGCGGTCGTGGCGCAGATGGCTGACCGCATCAAAGTGCTGCGCTATGGGGTCGAGGTTGAAGAGGCCGACACCCAGACCATGCTGACCAGCCCGAAAGAGGAATACACAAAATCACTTTGGTCCGTTCGCTCGATCGAAAAAGAGGCTGAAAGCGCCGACGACAAGATTCTAGAAATCAAGAGTATCACAGCAGCCTATGGCAAAGTGCCGGTGCTGAAGAACGTCGATATTGCAGTTTCGCGCGGTAAGACCGTCTCTATCGTGGGTGAATCCGGCTCGGGCAAGTCAACGACAGCGCGGGTTATAACTGGTCTGCTGCCCCAGCTTGAGGGCGAGGTTCTGTTTAACGGCCAACCCCTGCCTGCAAAACTGAAAGACCGGTCGCGCGATCAGTTGCAGCGCATCCAGATGATCTATCAGATGGCCGACACGGCGATGAACCCGCGCCAGACGGTGCGTGAAATCATCGGTCGTCCGGTCGAGTTCTATACCGGAAAACGCGGTAAAGCCGCAGACCAGCGGGTGAAAGAACTGCTTGAGATGATCGAGCTGGACGAAAGCTTTATGGACCGTCTGCCGGGGGAATTGTCCGGTGGTCAAAAGCAACGTATATGTATCGCCCGCGCTTTGGCGGCAGAGCCTGAACTGATCATCTGCGACGAGGTGACCTCGGCATTGGATCAGATCGTTCAAGAGGGCATTCTTAAACTTCTGATGCATTTGCAGGAAGAGCTGGGCGTGTCCTATATCTTCATCACCCACGACATCGCCACCGTCCGCGCGATCAGCGACGAGGTTGTTGTGATGTATCAGGGCGAGGTCGTCGAGCAAGGCAGCAAACAGGATATCTTCGAACCGCCCTATCCGGCCTATACCGAGTTGCTGTTGGCATCGGTTCCGGAAATGGAAATCGGCTGGCTTGAGAAGACAATCGAGACGCTGGGCGAAAAACGGGCGGCCTTAGGGTAACTGCTTGGTGCGCTCGAATCGCGCGCTGTTCGCATTTTGAGAAAGGCCGTCAGGCCAGAAAAGCGGCCCCTTGCGGGGCCGCGTTCTTAATTACTCAGCCGCGCGATAGGCTTTGTGGCAACCGCCACAGGCGCCACCCAAGGCCCCCATTGCGCCGCGTAGTGAATCCAGATCCGTACCCGCAGCGCTCTGCATCGCAAGTGCTGCAGCACCAAGCGCTTGGCCTTTTGCCATCACATCGGGGAAATTTTCCCACATCGCAGGCAGGGCGCGCGTTCCGTCGGTTGAAGCGTTGTCCGTGCCCTGAGGCCAGAGGGTCGACTGATCCATCTGGGTCAGAAGCACCAAATTGGTTGCGGCGGCCGACGCGGCATCAGCGTTATACTCGACATCGCCTTTGGCCATCGCGCCAAGTTGGCCAAGGTTGTTGGCATAAAGCGTCATAACCGACTGACGGGCTTTGACCGCCGGATGGATTTGCGTTTGCGCCACAGCGCCACCAAGGCCGACACATGCCACGATCCCTGCTGTGAGTAATAAAGTGCGGGTGTTCATTTCGATTCTCCCTGAAAGGTATTGTCAGGACAGCATATTATGTAATTTTTATTTTGTAATTGTTAGATTTTTGCGCTTAGTTGTTACTTTATGAACAATCAAAACTGGGATGATTTTCGCTACATTCTCTCGGTCGCCGAGACCGGGTCGTTGAACGCAACGGCCAAGGCCCTTGGCGTGACCCATGTGACCGTCATGCGTCGGATTGCAGCCTTTGAGGCGCGATACGGCCAGCCACTGTTTCACAAATCACCGGGTGGCTATCGCCCGCTGCCAGGGGCAGCGAACATTCTGGAGGTGGCCAAAAACGTCGAGGACGCAGTCTTGTCCGTTGAACGCACCATCGCAGGCGCGCAAGAAAGCATTTCGGGCACTGTGCGGATCGCCTCGACCGATAGCGTTTGCGAAGTGCTTTTGCCGGACGTTGTAACTACGATCTCAACCACATATCCCGCGTTAAACGTCACGGTGCTTAGCGGAAACGCGCATCATGACCTGACGCGCCTGACCGCAGATATTGCCATTCGTCCTGCCAAAAAGCTGGGCGCCGATCTGATGGGCGACAAGGCAGGAGAGGTGGTGTTCAAGACCTACGCGGTCTCATCCGAAGTTAAGGGTTGGTTGGGTCTGACAGGTAGTCTGTCCGGGTCCGTTGCCGCCGAATGGATTGCGAACCATGTACCCGACCGCATGATTTCCCACAGGGCTGACAGCTTTTTGGCCTTGCGAGAAATGGCCGCCAAAGGCTTGGGCAAAGTGTTGATGCCCGCCTTTCTAGGCTGCCGGGACCACAGGTTGATTGAACTAGAGGCCGGTCCAGATATCCCAGCGGCCCCGCTCTGGGTCGCGTCGCAAACCGAGATGTACCAGAACCCGCGGATCAGCGCAGTGCGGGACATACTGGTGGCCGAGTTAGCCAAAGCGTTAGCCGCGTAGGCCTAACCGCCCTCGTGGAAAAAGGCATAGATCGTTTCGGCCAAAGCATCTGACACCCCGTCCACCGCTTTCAGATCGCTCAGGTTCGCGCGGCTGACGGCCTTGGCTGATCCGAAATGCGCCAGCAACGCCCGCTTGCGGGTGGCGCCGACGCCGGGCACATCGTCTAAAGGCGTTGCCCCCACCGCCTTGGCGCGCTTGGCGCGGTGGGTGCCAATGGCAAAACGGTGGGCTTCGTCGCGCATGCGCTGGATGAAGTACAGAACCGGATCGTTGTGGCGCAAGGCAAACACGTTTGCGCCGGGGCGGTAGAATTCCTCTTTTCCGGCATCACGGTCGACGCCTTTGGCCACGCCGACCATCGGAATGTCGCTGACACCGTATTCGGTCATGATCTCGGCCACCGCCGACACCTGCCCCGCACCGCCGTCAATCAACAACAAGTCGGGCCAGAGACCGTTTTCGCGGTCGGGGTCTTCTTTCAGCAAGCGTTTAAAACGGCGGGTCAAAACCTCTTTCATCATGCCGAAGTCATCACCGGGGGTGATGCTTTCGCCCTTGATGTTGAACTTGCGGTAGTGGTTTTTCATGAACCCGTCAGGTCCCGCGACGATCATCGCACCGACAGCGTTGGTGCCTTGAATATGGCTGTTGTCGTACACCTCGATCCGTTGCGGCGGGTTTTCCAGACCAAAGGCATCTGCCACGCCGCGCAGCAGTTTCGCTTGCGTTGCAGTTTCAGCCATCTTGCGTGCCAGACTTTCGCGGGCATTGCGAAGGGCGCCGTCAATCAGTTCGGCTTTCTCGCCACGCTGGGGAACGATGATCTCGACCTTGCGTCCTGCTTTTTCGGACAGGGCCTGGGCCAAGAGTTCCGGCTCTTCCACGGGATGGGACAGAATGATTTGCTTTGGCGGTTCCTTGGTCTGGTAAAACTGGCCAAGGAACGCTTGCAGGATTTCGGGTTCCTCGACATCAGCAGACAGGCGCGGATAGTAGTCGTGGTTGCCCCAGTTCTGGTTCGCGCGGATAAAGAAGACCTGAACGCAGGCCTGCCCCTTTTCCACATGCAGCGCCACAATATCGGCCTCGGCCACAGTGCGGGGGTTGATGCCCTGATTGGTCTGGACCTGTGTCAGCGCCTTGATCCGATCGCGCAGAGCAGCGGCACGTTCGAACTCCATCGCTTCGGACGCTTCGCGCATTTCAACAGCCAAACGTTCTTGTATCTCGGTCGAGCGACCGGACAGGAAGCGCTCGGCATCCTTAACCGTCTGGGCGTAATCCGCTTTCGAAATTTTATCGACGCAAGGACCCGAGCAGCGTTTGATCTGATAGTTCAAACAAGGTCGCGTGCGGCCTTCAAAAACCGAGTCCGTGCAGTTGCGCAACATAAACACCCGCTGCAACTGGGTGAGCGTTCGGTTCACCGCACCCGCGCTGGCAAATGGGCCGTAGTAGCTGCCCTTTTCCTTGCGTGCCCCGCGATGCTTTTTGATCATCGGAAAGGCATGGGTATCGGTGACCAGAATATTCGGAAAGCTTTTGTCGTCGCGCAGCAGCACATTATAGCGGGGCTTCAATTGCTTGATCAGGTTCTGCTCAAGCAGAAGCGCCTCGGTCTCGGTGCGGGTGGTCAGGAACATCATCGACGCGGTTTCGGATATCATCCGCGCAATGCGCCCCGAATGCCCAGTCGGGCGGGCATAATTCGACACACGAGCTTTCAAATTTCGGGCTTTTCCAACGTAAAGTACCCGCGCCTGAGCATCGAGCATACGGTAGACGCCGGGTGATCCGTCGAGGGACTTTAGGTAGTCCCGGATCACCTCATATCCGGTCAAGGTTGTCTGGTTATTTTCGGACATAATTCAAACTAGATGATTCCCTGTCTGGCTGCACGGATTCCGTGCCGACTGCAATACAAAAGGTTTCCACGGAATCTGTGGATAAGTCTGGGGGAAAGTTTAACTATTGGGGGATTTTCCATTGTTTTATGGGGGGTTCGTTACTTTGCCTAATTTTTAGGCACTTTCTTAAGTATTTGATTTAATTATTTATTTTTCTTCTAAACACGCAAATCACTGAAATCATTAAGGTTTTGTAAACAAAATGTTACATGCCCGTGAAAAGTGCACAACTTTGGTTCGTTAGCCCTCGACGCCTAGCACATCAGGGGTTTGCCAGGCCAAATGCTGCCCCCCGTCAACGCAGATTAATTGCCCCGTAATTGCAGGGGATTTCAGGAAAAACTCCAATGCTGCAATGATGTCCGAGACATTTGCGCCCCGGCCCAAAACCGTGCTTTTGCGCTGCCGTTCGAATTGCTCGAGCGTCTGCCTTTCGCCCTCTAACGTGGGACCCGGACCAATCGCGTTGACGCGTACCTTTGGGGCAAGTCCTTGCGCGGCAGTTTGCGTGAAGGCCCATAGACCCATTTTGGCGATTGTGTAGCTCATAAACTCGGGGGTCAGTTTGCGCACGCGCTGGTCGATCATGTTGACAACCAAGGCCTGGGCAATCGGTTCCCCGCATGCATCGATCAGTGGATCAGCGAATTGCGCGGCAACCACTTGGGTCAAAACCATCGGGGCGCGCAGGTTGCTTTCGATGTGCCTGTCCCAGCTTTGGCGCGTGGCGGTTTCGATGGTGTCATATTCGAAGATCGAGGCGTTGTTGATCAGACAGGTGATCGGCTGGCCAATGGCCTTGGTTGCGTTTGGCACCAACTCTTGCGCCTGATCTTCGAACAGAAGATCAGCCTGTAGCGCAACAGCCTTTTGCCCCATCGCCAATATTTCATCCACGACCTGATCCGCGCTATCCTTGGACGAGGCGTAATGGACGACAACATCATATCCGTTCCGACCCAGAAACAGAGCCATTTCCCGGCCAAGCCGTTTACCGGCCCCCGTCACCAAAGCTGCTGGCATTTTGATCCTCTAGATTACGATAGACGCCAAGTAGAGGACATATAGGGCGAGGAACAAAAATCCCCACAAACGATTCAGGTCCCAGCGTAAAAAGACGAAGGGCGCTAAAAGAACCGATGCGCCGAGCATCACCCAAAGGTCAAACATTAGGAACGAGCGGTCCACAGGAATAGGACCAACAAAGCTGGCGATGCCGATGATGGCCAGCAGGTTGAACATGTTCGAACCGATGACATTGCCCAAAGCGACCTCGGCCTGACGTCGAAGCGAGGCCATGACAGTGGTCGCCAGCTCGGGCAAGGATGTTCCGATGGCAACAAGTGTCAGGCCGATCACCGTTTCGCTGATGTTGAACATACGAGCGATATCCACAGCACTATCGACAAGAATATCTGCGCCAAGCGGAAGACCGATCAGACCCAGCGCGAGATAAAAGGCGATCATCAAACCCGACATTTCCGGGTCAACTCCTTCAATCTCTTCGGTGGGGTCTTCGGCAATTTTCATTGCTGTGGCCTTGCGATACTTTTGTGCGTCGCGGGCGGAATCAAAAAGTACAAAAGACAGCGCGGCAAGGAGAACCAGACCGTGTATCCACGTGAACACTCCGGTCATCGCAAGCGCAATAAACAGAAGCGATCCACCGATCATGAAGATATAGTTTTTCTTGGTGTCGCACTGACTTGTGTAAAGGGGCGACAATAAAGCCGGAACACCCAGAACCAATAGAATATTAGCCGTGTTAGACCCGACAACGTTGCCAAGCGCAATTCCAGGGGCATGGTCGTCTATGGCGCTTATGGCGATCAGCAATTCTGGGGCCGAAGTGCCAAACGCGACGATGGTCAGGCTGACAATAACGGCAGGAATACCGATGCGCAGGCTAAGGTTCACGGCGCCTTTGACCAAGGCGTCGCCCGCCAGAAGCAGGATCACAAGACCGAGTGCCGCAAGAAGCCAAGACATTCAGATTAACCCCGACCGCTGCCGCAGCTACACGGACCCTTTCCTATATTAAAACGACCGCATTTTTTGCAACGGGCAGATTGCAGGCGCTTCTGACCGGGCAGGGTCAGTTTGCCGAACATCGCCAGTACGATCATTCCGATCAGAAAAAAGGTGACGATCTTAACTAACACGTCAGAGGCCAAACCGCGCGAAGGAGGCGCGCTCTTCTATGCCGGCCAGCATGTCTTGGGCCAAACCCATACCGAACCGCTGCATCAGCGGTTTTTTGTATCCGTAAGGAACCAGTTTGACCTTTTCGCCGTAGATTTCCTTTATCTTGGGCACCAGATGGCCGACGCCATCGGCAAGACCCAGTTGGATGGCTTTCTCTGCCAGCCAAAATTCGCCGGTGAACAGATCGCTGTCAGGGTCCAGACGGCTGCCGCGACGGGTGCGGACCTGATCTTTGAAAATCTCGTGCATGTCCTCCAGCAGGACTTTCAGGCGGGTCACGTCTTCGGGGTTTTCCGGCTTGAACGGGTCCAACTGGCTTTTGCTTTTGCCCGCGGTGTAGATGCGACGCTCGATCCCGTGGCGTTCGATAAACTCGGCCGCGCCGAAACCGCCGGAAATAACACCGATAGAGCCAAGGATCGAAGCACGGTCGGCCCAGATTTCATCTGCGGCTGTGGCCAGCCAATAACCGCCCGAGGCCGCCACGTCTTCGACGAAGGCGTAAACCGGGATTTTCTTTTCATCCGCCAGCCTACGGATACGGGCCGCGATCAGCGAGGATTGCGTTGGCGACCCACCCGGCGAGTTGATGACCAAGGCGACCGCCGCAGGCTTGCCGCGCTTGAAAGCTTTTTCGATCAGGGGCGCGGTTGTCTGATCCGACAATGCGCCACGTGACCCGCTGCCGATGGCGCCTGACAGGCGCAAGACCGAGACAACCGGGGAAGATTTTACAAAGGGGATCCAACGTTTCATGTTCAAGGATTTAGACATGTCACCGTGCACAAACAAGGGCGCTGCGGCGATTAGTTTCGCAACCGCCAACCCGTGCGGAAGATCCAGCCAATCACACCCATGCAAAGCACTAGAAATCCGAAGATTGCGACCAAGCTGACCCCGATTGGCACGTCTGCCATTCCGAAGAAGGCCCAACGGAACCCTGAGATCAGATAGACCACCGGATTGAACAGCGTCACCGTCTGCCAGAACGGGGGCAGCATCGAGATGGAATAGAATGACCCGCCAAGGAAGATCAACGGCGTGACAATCAGCAGGGGCACCAGTTGAAGCTGTTCAAAGTTCGACGCCCAGATGCCGATGATAAAGCCCAGCAAACTGAAGGACAGGCATGTCAGAACCAAAAACAACACCATCGCAGCGGGATGGGCGATTGTAATGTCCACGAACAGGTTGGCTGTCAGCAGGATGACTACACCAATAAACAGCGCCTTGGTTGCCGCCGCCCCGACATAGCCCAGCACGATCTCGATGAAGTTCACCGGAGCCGACAGCAATTCGAACACCGTTCCGATGAATTTCGGGAAGTATATCCCGAAGGACGCGTTCGAAATCGACTGGGTGATGACCGAGAGCATTATCAAACCCGGCACAATGAATGCGCCGTAGCTGACGCCTTCGACCTCATCAATACGCGAACCGATGGCGGCCCCAAACACGACGAAATAGAGCGATGTCGAAATGACTGGCGAAATGAAGCTTTGCGACAGGGTTCTGAAAAACCGGGTCATTTCGTAGATGTAGATGGATTTGACTGCCTGAAAGTTCATGCCGCGTTCTCCTTCACCAGACCGACGAAGATATCTTCGAGCGAGCTTTGTTGCGTTTGCAGGTCTTTCAGGGCCAAACCACTGGCGGCGATATCTGACAGCAGCGCGGTGATCCCCGTGCGTTCGGCGCGGGTGTCGTAGGTATAGATCAACGAATGCCCGTCTGCCCCGATTCCAAGGTTATAGGCAGACAAAGCCTCGGGGACGGTGTCGATGGGGTCGTGCAATTCGACGGCCAGGGTTTTCTGGCCCATGCGTGTCATCAAATCGTCTTTGCCTTCAACCAACAAGATTTCACCCTTGTTGATGACAGCAATGCGGTCTGCAATCGCCTCGGCTTCTTCGATGTAATGGGTCGTCAGAATAATCGTCACGCCGTTCTTTTTCAGCTCGGCCACGACGTCCCACATATCCTTGCGCAGTTCGACATCCACGCCTGCTGTCGGTTCGTCCAGAAACAGAATGCGCGGCTCGTGTGCAAGCGCTTTTGCGATCAGGACGCGACGACGCATTCCGCCGGACAATTCACGGGTCCGGCTGTTGCGTTTGTCCCAAAGCGATAGCTGTCTGAGGATGGTTTCGACAAAAGCATCATCGCGCTTTTTCCCGAAAAGTCCGCGGGAAAAGCTGACGGTGCTGATCACCTTTTCAAACGGCTCAAGCGTGATTTCCTGCGGCACCAAACCGATCAGGCTGCGCGCCGCGCGATAGTCGCGTGCGATATCATGCCCGCCGACGGAAACGCTGCCTTCGCTAGGGTTGGATATCCCGCATATGGTGGAAATGAGCGTGGTTTTACCCGCCCCATTCGGTCCGAGAAGGGCTAGAATCTCGCCCTCTTCAATCTCAAGATTCACACCTTTTAGCGCCTGAAACCCCGAGTCGTAAGATTTCTTGAGATTTTTAACTGATAAAATAGAGGCCATAACATTTCCCGTAATCGCGTTCGGGGAATGTAGTGCGAATAGTCCAAAGCAGAAAGGGCTTAAGCGAAAAGCGGGTCAGTTTTCGACCCGCCATTTCAGTTTAGATATAGTAGCAGTCCCGAAAAACGTGGTGGACGATCTGATCACGGGTCAAACCACGCGCTTTCAGCTGCTCGTCGGTCAGCGAATTTAGAAACTCTACCTGACGCACGCGCCCGTTCGTATTGACGACTTCCTCAAGAAAAGCGAGAATCTTTGCGAAAACGCCGTTACCTGATGCTTGGGTATTTGCGGTATAGTCTACTGCGGCCATGTCTATCACCTTGTGTGTTCGTGTTGGAACAACAGGTAGTGCACTTACGATCCGGTCAGTAGGTATGATATCGGCAAAGCCGCATTGCATTTGCTGCAATGCGGCATCAGCCTTTGACCGCTCCGTCGCTTAGGCCAGACACCAGATATTTCTGGGCAATCAGGAAAACCACAGTGATCGGAACACCCGACAGGATAGCCGCTGCTGCGAAATCGCCCCATAGGTATTTGAACTCGTTCAAGTACAGGCGCGAGCCGACCGCAAGGGTGAGATTATCTTCGGACCGCAACAGGATCGACGCCAGAGGGTAGTCGTTGATAACTCCGATGAAGACCAACACGAAGACCACCGACATGATCGGCACCGCCAAGGGCAGGAAGACATAACGGAAGGTTTGCCACGGCGTTGCACCGTCGATCGAGGCCGCCTTGTCCAGCGATGAGTCGATGCTGTCAAAATAGCCTTTGATCGTCCAGATATGCATCATCACACCGGACAGATACACAACGACCAGCGACCAGTGGCTGTCGATACCAACAAGCGGCGAGATATCCCCCAGCGTGTCGAACACCGCATAAAGCGCGATCAAGGCTAAGGTGGTCGGGAACATCTGAACGATGAACAGCGAGTCAAGCAAAGCAGCCCGCCCTGCAAACCGGATGCGGCTAAAGGCATAGGCCGAAATCGTAGACACCGCGAGAACGCCGAATGCGGCAATCAGGGCAATCTTGACCGAGTTCCACATCCACGTCAGCACTGGATAGGGCGGCTGCACCACGGTTCCGTCGGCGCGGGTGTAGTCCCAGCCAAAGGCCAGATACCAGTGCTCAAGCGTGGGGTTGCGGGGGATCAGCTCGCCCACAGTAAAGTTGCCTTCGCGGAAGGAAATCGAGATCACCACAAGAAACGGGAACATGACCAGCGCAAGGAACGCCAGCATGAACGCATGGGCGAAGATCTTTTTCAAAAGCAGCGTACGTTTATTTTCAACGATCATTGGTCAGCCCCTCGCTGCTGCGCGACGCATGGCAACGAAGTTCGCGTAGGCCATGATCGAAACCAGAATGAAGATCAAAAGGGTGATTGCGCCTGACAGGCCGAACTGAGTGCCCGAGTCCATGAAGGCGATGCGATAGGTGAACGAACCAAGGATATCGGTTTCACCTGCCGGAATGATGGTGCCCGGAATATCAGGACCGCCGCGCGTCAACAGCAAAACCAGGACAAGGTTGTTGAAGTTGAACGCAAATGACGCGAGCAAAAGTGGCAGGAAGGGCGGGATGATCTGCGGTAGCGTGATTTTCCAGAAGACGCGCAGCGGCCCGGCGCCTTCGATGGCGGCGGCCTTTTTCTGATCTTCAGGGACCGACTGCAGGAAGCCCATCGCAAGTAGCATCATATAGGGATAGCCCAGCCACGTATTCACGATCAGGATCATCGTACGCGCCAAGTTGCCGTCGGTGTTCCAGTTCGGGCGTGCGCCAAAGATGGCTTCAAGGATCATGTTGATCTCGCCGAAGTTCTGGTTGAACAGGCCACGGAAAACAAGGATCGAGATAAAGGCAGGCACGGCATAGGGCAGGATCAGCATAATGCGGTAGAACGCTCTGAATCGCATATGGGGCCATTGCAGAATAACTGCCAAAAGCAGGCCGATGGCAAAAGTCAGAACCACCGAGCTGACCGCAAAGACGATCGTCCAGACGAAGATCGAGGCCATCGGCGCGCGAATGCCTTCGGACTTGAAAATGCGCTCGAAGTTTTGCCAGCCGATATTGGTTCGCCAGCCGGGTGCAAGTTTTTCACCCGCGTCATTGACGTAGAACCCGATGGAATGGTCAGCGGTCAGAACATTACCGGATTCGACGTGGATCAGTTGATCGTTGTCGCCCAGAACATATTCGGGCTTGGAGCCGCCAAATTCACGCAAGCCGATCATCTGCATGACATCGCCGGACGGCAGGGTGACTTGAATCTCGGCCAAGGGACCGCGCAATTTGATAGCGTCGCGTCGCTCTAGGAATTCGGATGGGGCGGGTGCCGGTTGCGCTTCGACAAGTTGCTGGGTGCCGTCCATCGTGACGGGAG
This sequence comes from uncultured Rhodobacterales bacterium, assembly GCA_964453855.1. Lineage (GTDB taxonomy): Bacteria > Pseudomonadota > Alphaproteobacteria > Rhodobacterales > Rhodobacteraceae > JASMHC01. The sequence goes on along the minus strand of CAYVRN010000006.1, from coordinate 42,348 downwards.
CAGACAAGTAGCCGGTGTCGCCATCTGTCAGGTAGACACGGTAGGCGTCACCGTCCTGAGTTAGCTGAAACGGCAGGGCGTTCTCTTTATCGACGATGACCGACGACAGGATGACCTCCTTCGAACGCTCGAAGGTCAACAGGTTGAACGAGCCGTAGTTCGTGAAACCCAAGTAAATCGTGTAGAAAATAGGGAAGATCACAAACAGCGCCATGGTGGCGATGCCAGGATAGATGAAACGCGCAAAGTAAAACCGGCGGAAGCCGAAAACAAAGAAAAAGCCCAGCGCGACAAGCATCACTATCACACCGAACATCGGCTGCCCGACCATGTAGACCACCCATGCCACATACAGCAGAAGCAGTGTCATGCCGTAAACCAGCGCTTTGCCGATTATGTTGGATAGGGAAAAGGACGTGTCGGAAACAGCATCGGTGGTGATCGTCGTCATCAGCCGGACTCCGCTGGTAAGTCAAAGATGTGCGGGGCGCATTGTGCGCCCCGCACGTTTGAAAGGGGAATTACTCGCCCAGAATACGCGCAGCAGCGTCGTTCAGAGCGTCTTCAACTGAAGCTGCACCCGAAGTGATGTTGGCCAGAGCCGGACCCATCGCACCCCAGAAGGCACCCATTTCAGGGTTCGACGGCATCGGGACGCCAACCGCTGCGTTTGCAATGGTTGCAACGACCTTCGGATCTGACTGAGCCGCACCAGCGGTTTTGTCGACGAGCGCACCCAGGTTGCTGTTTGCGTTCCACGCTGCCAGACCTTCGTCGGTCAGGATGTAGTTCTCGATCAGTTCAACCGCGAGATCCGCGTTTGGCGACGCTGCGTTGATTGCAAGCGCGGTGACACCTAGGAACGGCGGTGATACCTGACCGTTGACGGTTGGGATCGGAGCAACTGCGATGTTGCGGCCTGCGCCTTCGTAGCCAGCCCATGACCAAGGACCGTTGATGACCATAGCGACTTCACCGTTGGCCATTGCTCCGTCCATGACGCCATAATCTACGCCTTCAGGCAGAACGCCGTTGTCGAACAATGCGCGAAGAGCTTTACCGCCCATCATTGCGCCTTCGTTGTTCACGCCGGTTTCCGAACCGTCAAACGCGCCGTCTTTTTTCTGGAACGCGTAGCCACCGTTTGCCATCAGCATCGGCATGGTGAAGTAGGTGTTGTTATAGTCCCAAAGGATCGGCGCAACGCCTTCCGGTGTTTCCATCGAAGCAATTTCTTCGAAAGATGCCGGTGGGGTGGCGATCAGGTCGGTGTTGTAAACAAGGCCGATAGCTTCAACGTTAACCGGGTAGCCCCAGATTTTTCCGCCGAACGAAACGGCATCCCATGCGGTGTCCAGAACGCCCGACTGGAAGTCTGCACTCGGGTTGACCGGCGAGATCAGACCGCCCGCAGCCCATTCGCCAAAACGGTCATGCGCCCACAGAACGATATCAGGGCCGTCGCCGGTTGCTGCGGCTTGCTGGAATTTGTCCGTCAGAGGGTCTGCAACCTCGACCGACACCTCTACGCCCAAATCGGCGGTGAACTGTGCAGCAATTTCTGCAAGTTGTGCGTCGCCTTTGTCGCCACCCATCCAGATGGTCAGTTTGCCCTCTTCCAGTGCAAATGCCGGAACAGCGACAGTGGTCAGCAGTGCTGCTGCCAGAGTAGTTTTCAACGTCTTCATGGTTTCTCTCCTCCTGAAGGTTTTAAGGCACCGTCGGCGATTGCGCGTCGGCGGTGCAATTCTTAGTTGGCAAGCGCAAAGGCTTCGCCAGTGGTGGCGGGCTTTATCAAAGCTGCGCCATTGGCCCCGAGCGACAGCACATTGCCATCAATCGTCGCCAAAAGACTTGGACCGGTCATGTCACCCAACCCGGTCAGCGAAATCTCGGCAGTGTCCGCCGAAAGGTTGTAAACACAAAGCAAGGCATCGCTGCCCGATCCCCGGACGAAAGCAAGGATCGGCTCGGGCGCGTCAAGGAAGCGGGTCTTGCCGGAAACCAGCGTTTCGTTCTCTTTGCGGAAAGACAAAGCGCTGCGATAATGCTCAAGCACGCTGTCTTGCTGCCCCTCTTGCGAGGCAATGCTGCGCGCATGCTGCGGGGCTTTCACAGGCAGCCAAGGCTTTACATCGCTGAAGCCACCATTTTCCGAGGCATCCCAGACCATGGGTGTCCGGCATCCGTCGCGTCCAGTTTCATCAGGCCAGAAACGGATGCCCGGTGGATCAGTCAGCTCGTGATACTCCATCACAGTTTCAAGCTGACCGGTTTCTTCACCTTGATAAATACCTAACGTGCCCTCGAACCCGACCAGCATCGAAATCGCCTGCTTGGCGACGGCATCCTGGCTTGCGGCATGAGGCAACCAACGCGTCACGTGGCGCTTCACATCGTGGTTTGAGAAGCTCCAGCATGGCCAACCGTCTGGCGCGCCATCAAAGAAGCCCTGAATTTGATTGCGGAAATGTTTGGCTGTGAAGTCAGGGCTGAGCATGCCAAAGGAATAGGCCATGTGAAGGCGGTCGTTCCCTTTGGTGTATTCGGCCATCACCTCGACCGCGCGGCGCCCTTCGCCCACTTCACCGACCATTGTACGGCCTTCGTATTCATCTAACAGCGCGCGCATACGCTGAAGGAAGCCGATGTTTTCAGGTTGGGTTTTCGAGAAAATATGATCTTGCATCCCGTAGAGGTTCACCTCGGGGCGCGGATCATCGCGCTGCTCGGGCGGGTTGTTGCGCAGAAGCTTGTCGTGGAAGTAAAAGTTAACGGTGTCCAGGCGGAAACCGTCAACACCACGGTCCAGCCAGAAGCGCATTGTCTCTAGAAGCGCGTCTTGGACCTCGGTGTTGTGGAAATTCAGATCTGGCTGCTCGATCAGGAAGTTGTGTAGGTAATACTGACGGCGCGATGTGTCCCACTCCCACGCAGAGCCACCAAAGACCGACGGCCAGTTGTTAGGCGGCGTGCCGTCTTCGTTGCATTCAGCCCAGACATACCAGTCGGCTTTCGCATTATCTTTGGATGAACGGCTTTCCTTAAACCAAGGATGCTCGTTTGACGTGTGTGATAACACCTGATCAATGATGATTTTTAGACCAAGATCGTGGGCCTTTGCGATCAGATCATCAAAATCCGACAATGTGCCGAATTGCGGATCAATGTCACAATAGTCGGACACGTCATACCCCATGTCCTTCATCGGCGAGGTGAAAATCGGGCTAAGCCAAACCGCATCCGCGCCCAGAGACGCAATATGCGGCAAGCGCCGAGTGATCCCTTTTAGGTCACCCACCCCGTCGCCGTTATCGTCCTGATAACTGCGCGGATAGACCTGATAGACCACCGCACCCTTCCACCAATCGTTCATCAACGTCACCCATGAGTAGTATTCCGATTCGGGGTGATCATACACAGGTCATTTCATTTTTCAAAACGTTTTAATTTATTGATTTCATATTTTACTGGGCATATGATCACGATAATTCGCGTTTCTCAAAACGCTTGCAAAATTTTTAAGGCGTCGCAATGGCAACACTCAAAGACATAGCAACCGAGCTGGGGCTTTCCCCGGCGACGGTTAGCCGTGCCCTGAATGATTTCCCCGAGGTAAACGTCAAAACAAAAAGACGGGTGTCTGAAGCGGCTCAGCGTATGAACTACCGTCCAAATAAAACAGCCCAACGGCTGGTGTCCGGAAGATCCGGAATGATTGGCGTTGTCCTGAAACTATCCCCGCAGCAAACGGCTGATCCGACCTTTTTTGAAGTAACCGGTGGATTGTCACATCGTCTGGCCGAGAAAGACCTCGATTTGATTTTTCAGGTGGATATTGGCGATGATCAAATCGCGCCATACCGAAGGTTGTTACAAAAAAGTGCTGTGGACGGGTTTATTATTCAGGGTCCGACCCGCAATGATCCGCGTATCGCTTATCTAGAGAAAAAAGGGGTTCCCTTCGCAGTTCACGGCAAAGCGGAAACTGGCGATGTTGAGTATGCTTTTTTCGACATCGACAACTACGCGGCCGCAGCTGATGCAACCAAGTTGCTAGCAAATTTGGGACATAAGAGAATCGCATTCATGAATGGTCCCGCTGATCTTGCCTTTGCGCGGGATCGCCGCCGTGGGTTCCTAGAGACACTTTCCTCTTTCGGCATTACTGCCAGCGACGACTGGATTAAAAACGGTCCGCAATCCGAACGTTTCGGATATGACTGTGCAAACACATTGCTCGACGCCCCAAATCCGCCAACGGCGATTCTTTGCGCCTCGACCCCGATTGCGTCGGGAGTTTATGAGTGCCTGCGCCAAAAAGGGCTGCGCTGCCCGGAAGATGTATCAGTCGTCGCCCATGACGATGCCATCGCAACGGCCCGCGCCATCGAATTTAATCCGCCCCTGACGGTAACACGCGCCCCGATGCGGGACGCGTGCCAGCCTTTGGCCGACATGATCGGCGAGTTACTTGAGGGCAAAACTGCCAAAGACCTACAAAACACAGCCCGCGCAGAACTGATTGTGCGCGACTCGACCGGCCCTGCCCCTGCGGAATGACCGGACAAACTGGAGATAAAGCGATGAATACCCCTATCAAACCAGGTCAAAACCTAAAGATATCCAGTTTGCGAAAGGATTATGGCGACGTTCAGGTTCTGCACGAAATCAATGTTGACGCAAAGGCAGGCGAGTTTCTGGTGCTTGTCGGTCCCTCAGGCTGCGGCAAGTCCACTTTGTTGAATTGCATCGCAGGGCTGGAAACGACAACAGCCGGAGCCATCGAAATCGGTGGGCGGGATGTCACGGAATTGCCGCCCAAAGATCGGGACATCGCAATGGTGTTCCAATCCTATGCGCTTTATCCGACCATGACAGTTGCCGAAAACATGGCCTTTGGCATGAAAGTTCGCCGCGAATCGAAAACCGTTATCGACGAAAAGGTGGGGGCTGCGGCATCTCTTTTGCAAATTCAAAACCTGCTGGACCGCAAACCAAGCCAGCTTTCCGGTGGTCAACGTCAGCGTGTTGCCATGGGGCGTGCACTGGTACGTGATCCAGCCCTTTTCTTGTTTGACGAGCCGCTTTCGAACCTTGACGCAAAGCTGCGTCTGGAAATGCGCGCCGAGATCAAACGCCTGCACGATGCAACTGGAACCACGATCGTTTACGTGACCCACGATCAGGTCGAGGCGATGACGCTTGCGACAAAAATTGTTGTGCTAAAGGACGGCTATGTTCAGCAAGTTGGCACGCCGGACGAGATATACAATTCGCCCGCAAACACCTTTGTCGCCGAGTTTATGGGGGCTCCACCGATGAACATTCTGTCGGCTGATGTGACCGGGACACAGCTTCGGCTTGCAGATGGGCAACAGATCGAACTGTCGGACGATACAAAGGCGGCTTTGGCCCAGCGCACATCGGTTTCGGTGGGTATTCGCCCCGAAGATTTGACGGCAGGGAACGACCTGCATGTGACTCCGACAATGATCGAACACACGGGCGCTGATCTGTTCGTGATGTTTGATGTGGCCGGAAAAAGGGTGACTGCGCGCCTTCCCGCCAAGACACCGATTTCGGGTGAAACAGTGGGTTTGGGCATTCCAAAACACGAGCTTCGGTTCTTTGATACCGAAACGGGTCAGCGCATCCCTGCCTGACTTCTTACTCGATCACTTCGCCAGGTTTGGTGCCCCAGATTTCGGTCTGGAGCACCCAGCCACGATACCCCCCCGCTGCGAAACGGCACCAAGTGCCGTCGCAGGATTGAATGCGGCCAACCACGTTCCGTTCCAGCTGGGCCCGCATCGGGGCGCCGATCTCAGGGCGCGTGCGCATCGCGGACATATCCACATCCACAAGAGCCGTTCTGACCCCTGACAAAAGCGCGTGGTGGACCCATCCACCCACGCCGTCGCGGTCGCGAACTTTGCGCCAGTGGCCATGCTCGGCGACGATTTCAACAGGCAGGTCACGCGCTTTGAACACCCAATCCACCCGATGCGTCAGACTGGGACCGCGGCGGACATTGGCCTCGGAGGCCTTGATTGACACGAATCTGGGCATTGGCAGATTCGTCACAGGGCCGCGCTCTTGCGCGTACAAGCCGCCAGACACGACCATCAAAACCGAAAGAAAAACCGCAAGAACGCCACGTCTCACTGCCAAAGCTCCGTCACTGGGTAATAATGTTTCAAAGGGTGCTTGTACCCCGCTTCGCTATGCGCCACTTTGACCCTAAGAGAAAGCAAAAGAAAAGCCATAGGAGCTTCGCATGCCCTCCGAGCGTTTGAAAGTTGTCATCACCCGCCGCTTACCGGAACCCATTGAGACACGCCTGTCGGAGCTTTTCGATGTAACGCTGCGCGAAGATGATACGGCCATGACCCGGGACGAACTGGTCGCGGCAATGAAATCTGCGGATGTGCTTGTGCCGACCCTGATGGATCAGATTGATGCGCCGATGCTGGCTGCCGCCGGAGATAAGCTAAAACTCATCGCCAACTATGGGGCGGGCGTTGACCACATCGACGTTCACACAGCCCGACAGCGGGGCATTCTGGTATCGAACACTCCGGACGTTGTGACGGAAGACACCGCTGATATGACCATGGCGCTTATCTTGGCCGTTGTGCGCCGCATCCCCGAGGGTTTGGCAGTGATGCAGTCGGGCAATTGGCAGGGTTGGTCGCCAACCGCTTTAATGGGCGGACGATTGGCAGGTCGTAGATTGGGCATTTTGGGCATGGGCCGCGTTGGTCAGGCTGTTGCACGTCGCGCCCATGCGTTCGGAATGCAGGTTCACTATCACAACCGCAAACGTCTGCGGGAAGAAACCGAGCAAGCGCTAGAGGCAACCTATTGGGAAAGTCTGGATCAGATGGTGGCCCGCATGGACATTATCTCGATCAACTGTCCGCATACGCCCTCGACATTCCACTTGATGAACGCGCGGCGCTTGAAACTGATGAAGCCCGATGCAGTGATTGTGAACACGTCACGCGGCGAGGTGATCGACGAAAACGCCCTGACACGGATGCTGCGCAACCGCGAAATCAGCGGCGCCGGTCTGGATGTTCTGGAACGTGGCCGCCAAATCAATCCGCGTTTGCGTGAGTTGGATAATGTCGTGCTGTTGCCGCACATCGGCTCTGCCACAGTCGAAGGCCGAATCGAGATGGGCGAGAAGGTTCTGATCAACATCAAAACCTTCGCCGACGGGCACCGCCCACCGGATCAGGTTATTCCGGCGATGCTGTGATCAGGCGATAATTTCGAACTTGTTCACATCCACCATGCCGCGATCAGTGATCTTCAGTGCGGGGATCACAGGAAGCGCAAGAAATGCCAGTTGCAAGAACGGCTCTTTTAGGGTCACGCCGATATCTTGCGCAGCTTGGCGTAGATCAACCAGATGGTCGTGAACCTGCTCGTATGGCAAATCACTCATCAGGCCCGCTATCGGCAAGGATAGCTCTGCCATCACCTGACCGTCGGCCACAACGACAAACCCGCCTTGGATGTCGCGCAGACGGTTTGCGGCAAGGGCCATGTCATCATAGTTCACCCCCACCACAGCGACATTGTGATGATCATGGCAAACAGTTGAGCCGATCGCGCCTTTCCTGATCTCGAAACCACGCACCAGACCGTTGCCGATGTTGCCGTTTTTACCGTGACGTTCGATCACAGTAATCCGCGCGAGATCGCGCGACACGTCTGGCGCCTTGTCGCCGTTCGATACGGAAACATCTTCACGCAAGTGCTCGGTAATGATGCGACCTTCGACAATGCCGATCACATCAGTCTTCGACTGGTTCGCAGCTAGGCGGAAGTCTTGAGGATGTATTTGCCGGAGTTTGACGCTGTTCCGACCGGGGGCTTCGATGTGGCCCCTAGATGCAAAGGCTGAGTCGTCAACGGTAACGCCGCCGGCTATGACGGACTGCACATCGCAGTTTTCTAGCTGACCGATGGCCACAATATCCGCACGCTTTCCGGGCGCAATTTGACCGCGATCCTTTAGCCCGAACGCTTCGGCCCCCGAAAGGCTTGCAGCACGATAAGCAGACAAAGGCGTGCAGCCTTTGGCAATCAGGGTTCGGATCATGTAATCCAGATGCCCCTCTTCCGCGATGTCCAGCGGGTTTCGGTCATCAGTGCACAGGCACATATAAGCCGAGGTCAGATCGGTCAGAACCGGTTGAAGCGCGTTCAGATCTTTAGAGACCGATCCCTCGCGGATCAGGATGCGCATCCCCTTTTGCAGTTTCTCTATAGCTTCCTCGGCTGTTGTCGCCTCGTGTTCGGTGCGAATGCCGCCGCAGATATAAGCGTTCAGGTCGTTGCCGCTAAGTTGAGGGGCGTGGCCGTCAATGTGACGGCCTTGGAACAGGTTTAGCTTTTCCATCACCTCTGCGTCGCGGTGGATCACACCGGGAAAGTTCATGAACTCGGCCAAGCCAAGGCTTTTGGGATGGTCGACAAAGGGTGCCAAATCCTGCGCCAGAATGCACGCACCCGAGGTCTCCATATGCGAAGACGGCACACAACTGGAGAGTTGTACGCGAATATCCATCAACGTGTGATCCGACGCTTTCAGGAAATACTCAATGCCCACAGTCCCCAAAACATTCGAGATTTCATGCGGGTCGCAAATGGCCGTGGTGACGCCATGCGGCAAGACACAACGGTCGAATTCATATGGTGTAACCAGCGAGCTTTCGATGTGCAGGTGGGTGTCAATGAAGCCGGGAACAAGTATCTGCCCAGACACATCCCGCTCTACCTTGCCTTCGTATCCTGTTCCAACACCCACGATCCATTCACCACAGATGGCAACATCAGCCTGCATCAGGTGACCAGTTACAACATCAAAAACCTGTCCGCCTTTTAGCAACAGATCACAGGGTTGTTCCCCGCGGGCTTGTGATATTCTGTCCTCAAGTGTTGCGTTGCTCATATCCGTCCCCTCCGATAGGAGCAGAAGACATGAAGCCCTGCGAAAGGTCCAGCTTTTCGAGATTGACCAAGGGGCATGGCACAGGACGAAGGTATGACCCCGCTTATCCCGCTAACCCGCGATCTGGTTCTGATCGGAGGTGGCCACAGCCATGCGCTGGTTTTGCGCATGTGGGGTATGAAGCCCTTGGCTGGGGTGCGGTTGACGGTCATTAATCCTGCACCTACGGCGGCCTATTCAGGAATGCTGCCGGGTAACATCGCCGGACATTACACGCGGGATGAGCTGGATATTGATCTTGTGCGCTTGTGCCGTTTTGCAGGCGCGCGGTTGATCATTGGCGAAGCCACAGCGATTGACCGGCAGGCGAAAACCGTAACGGTCCAAGGGCGCCCGCCGATTGCTTATGATGTCGCGTCAATTGACATAGGCATCCATTCGCGGATGCCCGAAATTGACGGGTTTCCCGAGCACGGCATTCCGGTGAAGCCGCTGGATCACTATGCCTCGCGTTGGGCGGCGTTTCTTGAAAAAGCCGCGCATGGGGAGGCGTCGCCAGATGTGGCTGTGATCGGGGCGGGTATTGGCGGTGCAGAACTGGCAATGGCCATGTCACATGCGTTAACAGCTGTGGGTGTGACGCCGCAAGTTTCGTTGATCGAGGCGCAGTCAGCACTGAGCGGCATGAAACCGGCAACCGAGCGCAAGCTGCGGCGAGCGCTGGAACAAGCAGGGATCGCAACAGTTTTCAATGCCAGAATTTTGCGGGTGTCCGATGCTGCAGTGTTCCTAGAAGACGGCAACACGATCCCATCGTCATTCACCTGCGGGTCGGCGGGAGCCAAACCCCACGAGTGGGTAGCGGCGACGGACCTGCCATTGCAGGACGGCTTTATTAAGGTCGATCGAACCTTGGCCTGTGTTGATGATCCTGACGTGTTTGCGTCGGGGGATTGCGCACATCTGACCCACGCCCCCCGCCCGAAGGCTGGCGTTTACGCGGTTCGCGCAGCTCCGGTTCTGTTGCGCAATCTGCGCGCCCGCTTGACCGGCGGTCAGATGCGATCGTTCCGACCTCAGAAAACCTATCTCAAGCTGATCTCATTGGGTGGAAAACGCGCACTGGCCGAGAAAGCTACGATGACGGCGCAAGGGCATGCCCTTTGGCGCTGGAAAGATCGGATTGACCAGAAGTTCATGGACAAGTTTCGGCTCTTGCCAGCGATGGCATCGGCCCCGTTGCCGGAAAGGGCCTTGGGCGTAGACGAGGTGTTGGGTGACAAACCCCTTTGCGGTGGATGTGGGGCCAAGGTCGGCCCCGACACGCTGTCTTGCGCGGTGAACGCTTTGCCAATGGTGACGCGCCCGGACGTTTTGACGGACGCAGGCGATGACGCAGCTGTGCTGGATTTCGGCACCAAGCGTCAGGTGATCACCGTAGACCACCTTCGCAGCTTCGACAGCGACCCTTGGCGCATGGCGCGGATCGCAACAGTGCACGCAATGGGTGATGTCTGGGCGATGGGCGCGACCCCCCAATCGGTTCTGGTAAGTCTGACGCTTGAGCGGATGAGTGCCGCTTTACAGGCCAGAACTCTTACCGAAATCATGGATGGGGTTCAGTCGATCGCCGGACAATCCGGAGCGGCCATTGTCGGGGGGCACACGTCCTTGGGGGCGGAAACAACGATTGGTCTGACTGTGACGGGAACTTTGGAAGGGTCACAGCAGGCGATCACCATTGCGGGTGCGAAGCCAGGTGATGCGTTGATCCTGACGCGCCCGCTTGGGTCAGGCACGTTGCTGGCTGGCGAGATGGCAGCGCAGGCCAAGGGGGCAGACATTCTTGCCCTGTTAGACGAACTGCAGCGACCGCAAGACCAGGCTGCACGGATACTGTCCGCTGCCCATGCCATGACCGATGTAACCGGGTTTGGTTTGGGCGGGCATTTGTTGGCTATGTGTAAGGCCTCGGACGTCGGAGCCGAATTGACGTTGTCAAAAATCCCTCTGTTTTCCGGTGTAAAAGAGTTGTGCGACGCTGGGGTGCGGTCGAGTATTTTTAAAGACAACGCTAAAGCGGCCGAAGCGTTTACCGGCTTGTCGGGGGTGACCGGTGATCTGTTGTTTGATCCACAAACTTCGGGTGGGCTTTTGGCGGCGGTCGATGCCGATCACGCTGTAGGTTTGCTGCTGAAATTGAAGTCAGCAGGATATCATGCGGCCATTATTGGTCACTTGACGACACCCCAAGGGGCAACGATCAAATGTCAGTAAGTGCTGCGGTCAGATCAAGAATTTTCGACACCGCCTGATCGCGCAACGTCGGCGGGTTTAGGTCGGACAGAGTGACGACCCCCATTTCCTCACGCGTGCCACGCTGATAGGTTTTCGCATAGCGCGGATCGTAGTGGCGCTGCATCAGCTCGTGGGCAAGTTGGCGATAGGATTTTGCGTCGATCAGCCCGACCCAATCCTCTATCTGCTCTTTAGAATGAAAGCCTGACAGTTTTTGAACCCGCTGCCTGAGCGCATCCGTATCTTCCAGCAAATCCGAATAGCTGCGGGTCAAAAACTCGGACCGTGCGGCAAGTGGCGCATCAATCGTTATGCGAGATGCTGCGCACATCGCTTGCCACAGGGACGGCGGAATTAGGATATCCCCGATCTTGTTGCTTTCTGCCTCGAGAAACAACGGTTTGGTTGGGTCCAGTTTTGCAATTTGCATCGCAAGATGGCTTTCAAAGCTTTTCTGGCTTGGCTGCCCACCCTTCATAGCACCGAGAAGCGAACCGCGATGGGCCGCCAACCCTTCAAGGTCGATAACCTGGGCGCCTGCTTTTTTTAACTCGCCCAAAATCTCGGTCTTAGCCGTGCCGGTGTTTCCGTCGATCAGAATGATGCGTTGATCAATCGCTTGATTGTAGAGCGCCTGTACCACCAGCCGGCGATAGGATTTATACCCGCCTTGCAGCAGTTCGGCCCGCCATCCGATTTGTGAAAGGATCGACGCGAAGGACCCTGACCGCTGCCCCCCTCGCCAGCAATATATCAACGGCTGCCACGACCCGCCTCGGTCAGAAAGCGGGCCTTCGATGTGGTCTGCCGCGTTTCGGGCCACTAATGCCGCACCGATACGCTTTGCCTTGAACGCGCTTTCTTGCACGTAGATCGTGCCGACGAGTGCGCGTTCTTCGTTTGTCAGCACGGGAAGATTAATTGCCCCCGGCACGTGATCGTCGGCAAACTCATCCGGCGAACGGACGTCGATGATGTCATCATAGCTCCAGCTTGAAAGCTCGGATAATGCGTTTAACTGGCGTGGCATAAGACCCGTCCGAATGTGAAGTTCGACTTCGTATACGCAGACGGTCCAACAATGTCACACAGGATTGGTTTTTTAGAAGAGAGTGAAAGCACGGTAAGATAGCGAGACACTTTGCATTTCCGCTAAAAAGGAAACACTTTTTGCCGTCATTAAATTATCTCTGATTCATACAGGTTTTTTCTGAACGAAGCAGCGTATATACACAAACTTGAATTCTTTCAAAATCCAAGATTTGATAGAATGGAAAGGCTTAACGTAAGGAGCAGTAATGCGCGGAATCGTTTTCACCGAATTTATGTCGATGGTTTCCGATGTAATGTCAGAAGACATGGTGGATGACATCATTGAGGACTGCGACCTTCCAAACGGAGGGGCCTACACGCAGGTCGGAACGTACCCGCACGAAGAAATTCTGGCACTGGTCACCGCCTTGTCTCAGCGAAGCGGTATCTCAGTCCACGATCTTTGCGTCACTTTTGGGCAGCATTTGTTCAACGTTTTCGCCACCAATTATAAGTCGATGTTTGAAGGCTATACACACTCTCTGGATTTTCTGGAAAGCATTGACCAGCGCATTCACGGTGAGGTTCGAAAACTATACCCAGACGCCGAGCTACCCAAGTTCGAGTACGAACGCGGCGATGGCACTTTGAAAATGCGCTACATGTCAAAACGTCCATTTGGATCGCTGTGCATTGGTCTGGTAAATGGATGTAAAGCGCATTTCGGCGATGACATTGAGTATAGCTACGTAGATCACGCACCACAGGAAGGGGCTGATATCGAATTTGATGTCCGGGCCGTCTGAACCATCACCAGAGGATCGCATCAAGCGACTAGAACGCCGCGTGGAGCGCGAGCGTGCGGCCAGACGCGCGGCCGAGCAATTGCTTGAAGAGAAAAGCACGGAGTTGTGGGAAACCAATGTGCGGCTGACGGAGGAACTAAAAAACCGCGAATTGGTGATCGAGGACCGCACACGCCAAGCGCAACAAGCCAACAACGCTAAATCGGAATTTCTAGCAACGATGAGTCATGAAATCCGCACGCCTCTTGTCGGCGTGATCGGCATGAGCGAGCTGATTTTGGACACAGATCTAAATCCAGAACAGCTAAACTATGCCGAAACAATTAAAATCTCATCCCATGCATTGCTGGATCTGATCAGCGATATTTTAGATTTCTCGAAAATCGAAGCGGGTCAGATTGAGTTGGAAACCGTACCATTCAATTTGGGACGTCTGATTGAAGAGGCATACCTCATCACGGGACGGATCGGGATTGAAAAAGGTCTTCGCGTTGATCTTGATCTTGAACCAGAATGTTATCAGAACTTCATCGGTGATCCGGCAAAACTGCGGCAGATATTCCTGAATTTGCTCGGAAATGCCGTCAAATTTACCGAAGCTGGCAGCATCACAATCAAATCGACCCTTGAATTTGACGGTGGCATTCCGTCCTTTGTTTCTTTCGAAATCATCGACACAGGGATCGGCATTTCGGAAGAAGCGCAGACCAGACTGTTTTCCGCATTTACCCAAGCCGGCTCGACCATGTCTCGCCGCTTCGGCGGAAGCGGCTTGGGCTTGGTGATCTCAAAGCGGCTGGCCATGAAAATGGGCGGAAATATCACTGTCGAGAGCCATCTGGGTCAGGGTAGCACTTTCCTGCTTAGCTTCCCTCTGGTTCATGTTGAAAAGCCCGCCTCATCCGAAATAAGGCCCACCAAGAGCAACCGACCGGTGATATTGTTACAGCCCGATGCAGCCCAGCGCGGCCTTTGCCATCTTTTACAACGGTCAGGCGTTCGCACGGAAACACCAGTTGACATAGCTGACTTGCAGCACGCATTTCAAAAGCTGAGGGAGGACTTCGGTTCTCCGGTTCCAATAGCATACATTAAAAACCCGGAGGATATGTCATCGAGCGATGTGTTCCAATTTCTTCGGGACAATGCTAAGGATATTAAGCTTATCGCGTCAGACAAGGCCATTCCGCAGTCTGCTTTGAACGACCTTGGAGAGCTTGCCCCGTCAATGGTGATCTCGGAACCTGTGCGGCCAAGCCGTCTGCTCGAGGCGGTTGACAGCCTAGAGGTGGCCCGCGAAAAGTCAATTTCTGATCGCGGAATGCAACTGAACATCTTGCTGGCCGAAGACAACGTCATCAATCAGCAAGTCGCCAAAGCAACGCTTGAGCATTACGGACACCTTGTGACGATTGCAGAGAACGGCAAGGTAGCGCTGGACATGTGCAAAGTCACCGTCTTTGATGTTGTGTTCATGGACATGCAAATGCCGGTGATGGACGGGCTTGAAGCCACGCGGCGCATCCGAAATCTGCCCACTTATACCCAAAGCGTACCGATCATTGCGATGACGGCCAACTCGTCAACCGAACATCGCAATGCCTGTCTTGAGGCTGGCATGTCGGCCTTTATCGCCAAACCGGTAGACCGTCACCGCCTGGAAGAGCTTCTGCTGGATGTCGTCGCGCGCTAGATTAAGCTGCGACTCTAGACAATGCGGCTTCGACGACCTCGGGTCCCGCGTTTGATTTATGCGCATTCTCGGACAGATATCGACGCCACGCCCGCGCGCCCGGTTGTCCCGCGAACAGACCCAACATGTGTTTTGTGACCTGATGCAAGCGCCCACCTGACTGCAGATGCCTTTCGATATAGGGCAGCATCGCGGCAACCACATCGGTTCGTGTGGTTTGGTGACCTAAGCCGAATATCCGCACATCAGCCCCAAGCAGGATATCCGCAGGCGCATGGTAAGCAGTGCGCCCGATCATCACGCCGTCAAGCCCTGTGGCAAGTAGATCAAGCGCCTGATCAAGACTGGCTATTCCCCCGTTGATCGACAGATGAAGATCAGGGAACCGCTTTTTCATCGCAATCACCAGATCATAGTCCAGTGGAGGAATGTCACGGTTTTCCTTGGGGCTCAGCCCCTGAAGCCACGCTTTTCTGGCGTGAATTGTAATGCGGCTTACGCCAGCCGCGGACACCATTTCAAGAAAATCGGGTAGGATGACCTTAGGCTCTTGCTCATCGACGCCGATGCGGCACTTTACCGTGATCTCAATATCGCTCGCGTCCTGCATTGCCTTCACACAATCTGCAACAAGCTGGGGTTGGCGCATCAGCACCGCTCCGAATGTGCCCGACTGCACCCGATCCGACGGGCATCCGACGTTCAGGTTGATCTCGTCATAACCGGCGGAGGCACCTAGCCGCGTTGCCTCGGCAAGCTCTTTAGGATCGCTTCCCCCGAGTTGCAGTGCGACAGGATGCTCTTCCGGATTATAGTCCAACAAATGCAGAGCCCGGCCACGCACCAACGCCGGAGCAGTTACCATTTCCGTATACAAAAGCGTTTCCCGAGACATGAGCCTGTGGAAATACCGACAGTGGCGATCGGTCCAATCCATCATAGGTGCCACGGACAGTCTCGCTGCATTCTTGACACTCAGTTTCAATACATACCCACCTTTTCCCGAAATACCGTTTCATACTGGAAGTGACGGGATATGTCCGCATTTTCAGGTATTTTCAATATGCTCGATTTTCACGTGTTTCGATGTAGCATCGCTTGGCGTGGTAAGACCCCGTTCAGTCGAATGCCATCATAATCCGTGACCCCCATCAAAGTTGCAGACTCAGAACGCTAAACGACACGCCTTTCCGAAGGTAATGTTTCATGCATCCTGTCGGACAAAATCCACGATTAAAACGGACTTTATGTCAGTCCCGAGAATATCCTTCGCCGATCGATAAAGCTGTTCTTTCAGACGGATGACGTTGTCGGAATTGGTGAACGCACCGTCAAAACCGCCCAAGTGGGCGTAATCGAAAAGCACCTGTAGAAAGCTGTCCCGAAGCTTCGGTTCGACCGCGTAAACAACCTCGGCCATGCCTTCCTTGATTTCGATGCTCAAAGACAGAACCACGAGCGATTTGATGAGATCGTCACTGACCACCGGTACCACAAACTGATTGTTAAGCTTCACATATTCGGTGTCAAAGTTTTCAACCGATCCGGCTACCTCTTGGTCTTCGGAAGGCGTGCATTCACTTACATCCGTTGTTTCAGCCTCTTCCTTTTTCGGCACGAAAACACCGGCAGCTGCCCCCACAGCAAGACCAAACAAGACAAACAGAACCGGAAGGAGCTTTTTCATAATGCGCCTGTTAAAAGGGAAGATACGTCAGCACCTGAGTGCCCAGTTTGGGGCGGTGCATGTTGTTGATTTGCCCTAGACCGCCGTAGGAAATGCTGGCTTGGGCAATTTTGTCGTAGGTTATCTCGTTGTGGCGGCTGATGTCCTCGGGGCGGATAATCCCGTCGACCTGAAGCAAGCGGGTCTCGAAATTAAGCTGTACCTCTTGGCGGCCAAAAACACGAAGCGCCTGATTGGGCAGCACCTCGACAACCGTCGCGGCAACGCGCAGGGCCAGTTTTTCGTTCCTGCGGATGCTCCCATCGGCGTCCGAGGAATTTCCGCTGCTGACCTCAACTGCATTTTCGGATGTTGCGCCTTGGGGCAAATCCGCCTGTAGTCGCTGCGGTATGCCAAACAGTCCGACAAGGGATAAACCGCTCGAGTCGTTGCGTGATGCGTTTGAGGCGTTTGAAAACTCGGCAGAATCGTTGATTTCGATCACAACGGTCAGGATGTCTCCTACGCTCTTGGCGCGGGGGTCTCCAAATAATGCAGAGCGGTCCTGACGCCACAACGATGACACGGCGCTGCTGCCCGTTTCTGTTACAACGGGCAGCGGCACGATAAAATCGGTCGTCTCAGACGCCTGTTCTTGTACCCGAAATTCGGACCCGCATGCGGTCAGCAACAGGATCAGTGCAAGTGCTGTCCGGATCATGGCGCTGCCCCGACGATGATCCGACCGTCGTCCGCGATCACGCCGATTACTGTGTTACGAGAGGTTTGGTTCATAACCCTGACACGTGACCCGACGCCCCCACGATCAAGGGCGCGACCATCCGTTTCAATCTCAAGACCAGATCGCCAGAAAACGAGAGTCACCAACTGGTTGCGCTCAATAATCGCGGGGTTAGCTAGTTGGGTCAGGGCAATGGGGCGGTCAGCGTAGATTGTTGTGTTCACTTCCATGCCGACAACTTGCGAAAATTCAGAGGCATGTCCCGCAACATCACCGGTGCTGATTTTGACATCATCGAGTAGGATAACTTGACGTGCGGGGATTGTGCGCACAGCCAGAACCGTATCAGCCTGCGCGACGCCCGCAATCAACAACAGTATCAGAACAATAACCCGCATCACCGCACCTGCGAGGTCGCGCCCATCATCTGGTCAGCAGCTGATATGACCTTGGCGTTCATCTCATATCCCCGCTGTGCCTCGATCAACTCGGTGACCTCGCGGACCGCATCGACTGAGCTGTCCTCGAGATACCCCTGTCTGAGTGTCCCTAGACTATCCTCGCCCGGGGTTGCCGAATTAGCCGGACCGGATGCTGCCGTTTCCAAAAACAGGTTTGAGCCCATCGCCTCAAGCCCCTTCGGGTTCGAGAAGCCGGCAAGCGAGATCTGCCCCATTAGCCGGGCATCGACCTGTCCCGCGAAGTAGGCATAAACCTCGCCGCTAGCGTTGATCGCGACGCTGCTCGCATCCGGTGGCACCACGACCTCTGGGGCAACAGGAAACCCGTCGGATGTTACGATCACCCCTTCGGCTGACCGCTTGAAGCTGCCGTCGCGTGTAAAGGCTGATTGCCCAGAGGGTAGCAAGACCTCAAAATATCCACCGCCTTCAATGGCCAAATCCAGATCGCCACCTGTTTCGGACAATGCTCCCTGCGCAAGATTGACCGTTACCGCAGAAGGTCGCACCCCAAGCCCCAACTGCACACCCGTTGGAAGCCGCGTTCCATCGGTGGCATTGATGGTCCCAGCGCGGGTTTGCTGTTGATAATGAAGGTCCGAAAATTCAGCGCGGCGCGCGTTGTAGCCGGTAGTGTTCATATTGGCGAGGTTGTTGGAAATCACCTCGACCCGCAGCTGTTGGGCGCTCATGCCGGTGGCGGCAATTTTTAAGGCTCTCATCTGGGTATCTTCCTATCGGGTAAAGGATTTCATTGCGTCGCGGATACGGGCGTCTTCGCGGTCCAAAAACTTTTGCCCCATCTCGTAACCACGCTGCACTTCGATCATCCGCGCAATTTGCAGGATCGGATCAACGTTCGATCCTTCCAGAAAGCCGCGTCGTAGGGTGGCGTCTTCCGTGGGCTCAAACGCCTGGCCTGCATTGAAAAGCACACCATCTTCACGCTGTAGCGCTTCTGTATTCGTCGGAACAACCAATCCGATTTTGGTGAGAGGCTGGCGTGCGTTCGATATTGTCCCGTCCGGTGCCACAAAGATTTCGCTGACATCGCCAGAGATGCGAACCGGAGATTCCGCAACATCCAGAAGCCGGAAACCTTCGGGTGACAAAAGCTCGCCCTGAGCAGTTGGTTGAAAACTGCCAGCCCGCGTAAGACGAACACCTTGTTCAGTTTCGACAAGAAAAAACCCCACTCCCTCTATGGCAAAGTCGAAAGGGTTGTTGGTCTGAGTCAGCTCTCCGCCTGCAAAGGCGGTGCTATTGGTGTTTGCGATAGCCATTGAGAGCGACGGGCCGTCACCCGTTTTTCGAACAAATTCCGAAAACACCACACCCTGCTGTCGAAACCCACGGGTGGACATATTCGCAATGTTGTTGGCGATCACCTGCATTTCCTGCAAAAGACCGCTTTGGCGCGTGATGGTCGAATAGAAGGTGTTTTCCATTTCAAATCCCGCTCATCAGGGGCAAAATGGTGTCGTGGAACAGGCTGATCAAAACGCCTGACATGAAATCCATGCTGACCCAGAACACCGCGAGCATAGCGACCAGTTTTGGAACGAAGGTCAGGGTCATTTCCTGAATTGAGGTCAGCGCCTGGAAAAGGCCAATAAACAAACCTGTCGCCAACGCAACGCTTAGGATGGGAAAGGCGACACGCACGGCCACCCACAGGGCCTGGCGCAGGGTATCGAAAAAGATCACCTCGGTCATCATCACACCGGCATCCTGAGAATTTCCTGATAGGCCTCAACAACCTTGTCGCGCACGGTGACCGCCGCCTCGACCGCCAATTCAGTCTGCGCGAGCGCTTTGACATAGGCGTGGGGATCAACATTTGTTGTCAGCGCTGATGTAGCAGCGACCTCACCCTGTTTCAGAGTGGTCGCAAAGTCCTGTAACGGACTTGATGTGTTCTGTGGCAGAGGGTTCGCCGAGATTGATCCCCGCAAGGCGGAGTATTTTTGTGCGGCAAGTTGAGATGCTTCGATCATGGTTTTCCCCTATCGGCGAAGTAAATCAAGCAATTGCGAAGACATATCGCGGGCTTGCTTGAAAAGTTTCAGGTTCGCCTCGTAGCTGCGTTGTGCTTCGCGGGCGTCTGCCAACTCGACGATCAGGTTGACGTTTGACCCCAGATACGAGCCGTCTTCGTCGGCCATTGGATGCGCGGGATCGAAGACTTGCTTCAGATCGCTTCGGTCCAAGATCACACGACCAGTTGAAACCGTGTGGTCGCGGGCGTCAGCAAGAAATTCCACCGTTTTGCGGCGATACCCTGGCGTATCCGAGTTTGCGACGTTTTCAGAAACATTCCGCAAGCGAGCGGCTTGTGCATCAAGTCCGCTGGTGGCTGTTGCCATAGATTTTAAAAGACTATTCATATCCTACCTTCTACCGATGCTGGTACGCAGAATGGTCATGGCGCTTTTGTAGACAGCCAAAGCCCGATCATGCTGCGACTGAACCTGTGCAGCTTTCAGTAGTTCCTTTTCGACACTGACCGAGTTGCCGTTCGGGGAAAGCTCGGTGTCTTGTGACGCTAGAACCTGCGAATTGCGGGAAAGAGAAGAAATATGCCCGTGCCGTGTCTGACGCATGGAAGCCGAGGCTTGAGCGCGGTCCAGATCGGGGGTGAAGGCAACAGTGTCCTGACCCCGGTATCCGGGGGTGTCGGCATTCGCAACATTCTGCGCAATGACGCCAAGGCGTGTTGAGGCATGCGTGGCCATTGCCTGTGACAGGCGAAACAATTCTATGTTTCCAAACATTAAGGGCTTCTCCCTTGCTTTCATAAATCAAGGTTTAACCCTGATTCCTTTAGAAATGGTTTTCAGATCATTGATAGGGAGTGCGCAGAATGCTGCCCGAGCTTGAGTGCCTGTCTGCAGGCGTGTCTCGACTGAAAACACAGTCCAGAGTGGGGCGGGTGACGCGAATATCTCCCTCGGTCATTCAGGTCACTGGTCTTTCCGACGTGGCACGCATCGGGGATGAGGTGGTCATCCGGCGCAAGGACTGCCCGCCGCTCGAGGCCGAGGTGATCGCCATAAACGACTCGGAAATTACGCTTCTACCCGAAGATAATCCGAAAAATATAACCTTGTTCGACAAGGTCATTCTTCTTGGTGAAAGGGAAATTTTTCCCGATCCTTCTTGGCTGGGCCGCGTCATCGACCCCAGGGGCAAGCCGCTGGATAATATCCCGATTACATCCGGAACTGTCGCGGTGCCCATCGATTCACCCCCACCATCGCCCGGGCTACGCCACCCTTTGGGTGAACGCAAGGCTACGGGCCTTGCGGCTTTGAACACCGTCTTACCCGTAGTAGAGGGACAAAGGGTCGGGCTTTTCGCTGGATCAGGTGTCGGGAAGTCAATGATGCTTGGACGACTGGCCAGATCAATGGAGGCTGACGTGACTATCGTCGCCCTGATCGGAGAGCGCGGGCGTGAAGTGCAGGATTTTGTTCGCACAACTTTGGGGAAGCACGGCATGCAACGCACGATCGTCGTAGCCGCCACGTCTGACATGCCTGCAATCCTGCGTCGAAAGTGCGCCAAGACCGCGATGGCGTTGGCCGAATACTTCCGAGATCGCGGGAATCAGGTTCTGCTCCTTGCGGACTCGATCACCAGATTTGCCGAAGCCCACCGCGAAATCTCATCCGCTGCGGGCGAACTGTCCGCATTGCGTGGCTTCCCTGCCAGCACCTCGCAACAGATCATGCAGCTTTGCGAACGCGCTGGTCCGGGGGTTGGCGACAGTGGAGATATTACTGCGGTGATGACCGTTTTGGTCGAGGGCTCGGATTTTGATGGTCCGATTGCCGACACCATGCGGGGTGTTCTGGACGGGCACATCGTTCTGAGCCGCGACATTGCAGAGCGCGGGCGATTTCCCGCCATTGATCTGTTGCGCTCCGTCTCTCGCTCGTTGCCCCATGCGGCCAGTGAAAGCGAAAACGCCCTTATAACCGAGGTTCGATCGTTACTTGGTAGCTATGAGCGCTCCGAAGCGATGGTCCGCTCGGGCCTCTATGCTCCCGGAACGGATGCTGTGCTGGATCGGGCGGTCGCGCTTTGGCCCGCATTAGACACGTTTATGGGGCAAACCTCTGATGCCGGAGTTGCCGAAAGCTTTTTAAAATTGCGTGCGTGCTTGGCTCCTCATCCATCTGGCTAGGGATATTCTTTCACGATCGAATTGCACCCTGCCAGTCAGCGGCCTAAACTGATCCAGATGAAACCGGAGAGAGTCGCATGGCCGAAAACAACGTCGCTGAAATGAGCTTTGAAGACGCAATGCGCGAGCTTGAAAAAGTTGTGTCTGATCTTGAGCGCGGCGACGTTGCGCTAGAGGACTCGATCAAGCTGTATCAACGTGGTGCCGAGTTGAAAAAACACTGCGAAGAAAAGCTGAAAGCCGCTGAAGAGAAAGTTGCCCAGATTACCTTGGGCGAAGACGGCCAACCCGACGGCTTGAAACCTGTCGAAGGCCTGTAAGGTCGTGTTTCAGGAAAAACTGGCAAGGGCAGCTTCGGATGTCCAAGCTTATATTGATCGAACAATCCAAGCGCTGCCCTCTGGCGACTTACAGCAGGCGATGGCCTATACCGCCACTGGCGGTAAACGTCTGCGGGCATTTCTGGTTCTAGAGTCCGCTGAGTTGCACGGTATTGCACGCGAAGATGCCCTGCCCTCGGCCGCGGCTATCGAATGCCTGCACGCCTATTCGCTTGTTCACGATGACCTGCCATGTATGGACGACGATGACTTGCGCCGCGGTCAGCCGACAGTGCACCGCAAATGGGACGAGGCAACCGCCGTTCTGGTAGGCGATGCGCTGCAAACACTTGCTTTCGAGCTGATTTTGGGGCACTCGTCCCTGCCTGCTGATCGCCGCGTTGAGCTTGGTCTTTCACTGGCACAGGCCTCAGGCGCTTCGGGGATGGTATATGGCCAAGCTTTGGATATCGCCGCCGAGTCAGCGTCTTCGCCCCTGACGTTGCCGGAAATCACCACCCTGCAAGCAGGTAAAACCGGAGCCCTGATCCGCTGGTCGGCCTGCTCTGGCGCACGGATGGCGGGGGCGCAAATCTCGGCCCTGTCTGAATTCGCCGATGCGATGGGGCTGGCATTTCAGATCGCCGATGACATTCTAGACGTCGAAGGCAATGAGGCCGAAACCGGCAAGCGTCTAAACAAGGATGCCAAGGCTGGAAAAGCGACTTTCGTATCTCTTCTGGGGCTGAACGGGGCAAAGCAGCGCGCGTCCGAGCTTGTGATGCAGGCGGAAAACGCCCTATCTGTGTACGGAGACAGGGCAGAAGCCTTGAAGGAAGCCGCCCGCTTCGCTATTGCGCGAAAAAGTTAACGTTGCCCGAAAGGGGGGCAGATGTCGGAACGTCCAAATACGCCATTGCTGGATCAGGTTCAAACGCCTGACGATCTGCGGCGTCTTTCCGATAGCCAGCTGACCCAAGTCGCGCATGAACTTCGGCAAGAAACCATCAGCGCGGTGTCAGAAACCGGTGGGCATCTGGGCGCAGGTCTTGGCGTTGTTGAGCTGACAGTCGCGCTGCATGCGGTCTTTAACACACCCAAAGACAAACTGATCTGGGACGTTTCACACCAGTCCTACCCCCATAAAATCCTGACGGGTCGCCGTGATCGCATTCGCACGCTGCGCCAGAAAGACGGTCTTTCGGGCTTCACCAAACGCTCGGAAAGCGTTTATGACCCGTTCGGCGCGGCGCATAGCTCCACCTCGATCAGCGCGGGCCTTGGGTTTTCGGTGGCACGCGATCTTGGCGGTCAGTGCGATGGTGGCTTGGGGGATGCGATTGCCGTGATTGGCGACGGCTCGATGAGCGCAGGAATGGCGTTTGAGGCGTTGAACCACGCTGGCCATTTGAACAAGCGTATGTTTGTGATCCTGAACGACAACGAAATGAGCATTGCGCCGCCGGTTGGCGCTTTGTCGTCTTACCTCTCGCGTCTCTATGCAGAAGAGCCGTTTCAAGAGTTAAAAGCTGCAGCAAAGGGCGCTGTCAGCCTGTTGCCAGAACCTTTCCGCGAAGGGGCAAAGCGGGCAAAAGAAATGCTCAAAGGCATGGCCGTCGGGGGCACGCTTTTCGAAGAATTGGGCTGGTCCTATGTCGGCCCGATCGACGGGCACGATATGGAACAACTGCTTCCTGTGCTCCGCACGGTGCGTGATCGCGCAACCGGTCCAACGTTGATCCACGTTCTGACGAAGAAGGGCAAAGGCTACGCACCTGCCGAAAGCGCCTTGGATCGGGGGCACGCATTTGCGAAATTCGAGGTCGTCTCGGGCAAGCAAAAGAAATCACCCTCCAACGCTCCAAGTTACACCAAAGTCTTTGGCGAAAATCTGGTAAAAGCGGCCGCGCATGATCCCCGCATTTGCGCGGTGACCGCCGCGATGCCGGACGGAACCGGCCTTAATCTGTTCGCCGAGCGATATCCATCGCGCTGCTTTGACGTCGGGATTGCCGAACAGCACGCGGTCACCTTTGCTGCGGGATTGGCCGCTGGCGGAATGCGCCCGTTTTGCGCGATCTATTCAACATTCCTGCAACGTGGTTACGATCAAGTGGTTCATGACGTCGCCATCCAGCGACTTCCGGTTCGCTTTGCAATTGACCGCGCGGGACTGGTCGGGGCCGACGGTGCGACACACGCAGGTAGCTTTGATATCGCGTTTCTGTCCAACCTGCCCGGCATGGTGGTGATGGCCGCCGCAGACGAAGCCGAACTTGTCCATATGGTCGCGACAGCCGCAGCCCATGACGCAGGACCCATCGCATTCCGCTACCCGCGCGGCGAAGGCGTGGGCGTCGAGTTGCCAGAAACAGGCACACCCATCGAAATCGGCAAGGGCCGCATTGTGCAACAGGGCACGCAGGTGGCAATCCTGTCTTTCGGCACCAGACTTGAAGAAGTGAAAAAAGCGGCCGAATCCCTAGCCGCGAAAGGTATCACCCCTACCATCGCTGATGCACGTTTCGCAAAACCATTGGATGAGACGCTTATTCTGGATCTGGCCGCACATCATGACGCGATGATCACCATCGAAGAAGGTGCTGTTGGTGGTTTTGGCAGTCTGGTGGCACAGCTTCTGTCAGAAAATGGCGTCTTTGATCACGGCTTGAAGTTCCGCTCAATGTTCTTGCCGGATACCTTCATAGATCACGCGTCACCGCAGGATATGTACCGCACTGCCAAACTGGACGCCGCGCATATCGAAGCGAAGGTACTGGACCTTCTGGGCGTGGCGCAAGTTCACAGCCAAACGCGCGCTTAACCCAATTCCTCTTTGAAAATGGCGTCCAAAGCTTCGCGGTACCCGGGATACTTTAGGGTGATGCCAAGCTCGGATTTCATCCGGTCGTTACGCACACGTTTACACTCGGCGTAAAAACTGCGCGCCATAGGGCTCATCTCGGCGGTTTCAAAATCTTCCTCTTCGGGTAGGTCCATACCCAGCAGGTTTGCGGCATAGGACAGGATGTCTTCCGGCGGCGCGGGTTCATCATCGCTAATGTTGTATATCCTACCCGGATTAGGGCGCTGCGTTGATGCGTAAAGGCATTGGGCAATATCATCGACATGAATGCGGCCGAAGACCTGTCCGGGTTTGCGGATCAGCCGTGCCGTTCCGTTTCTGAGCTTGGCAAACGGACCCCGGCCTACCCCGTAGATACCCGCCAAACGGAACACGTGAACCGGCAAATCAGTCTCTAACCAGGCCTTTTCCGCATTGGCGCGGACTTGCCCTCTGCGCGTTGACGGATCAACGACTGTCTCCTCGTCCACCCAAGCACCGCCATGATCACCGTAAACACCGGTCGTCGACAAATAGCCGATCCATTCCAGCCGTTCGCTCGCGACCAGGGCATCATGATATTCGTTCAAGAACAGGTCCCCATTTGCATCCGGAGAAGCCGAAACAAGAATATGGGTCGCCTGCGAAATTGCATCTCTCAGATCTGTTCCGGGCCAGACGAAGGGGTGTACGCCCATCGCGGACAGCGTTTTCGTCTTCTCTTGCGACCGGGTTGTGCCGGCAACCATCCAGCCCCGCTCTGCAACATAAGAGCCGAAAACCTTGGCTGTGAAGCCGTGACCGATAGAAAGCAAATGGTGTGTCATACCCTATGAAATGACCCTTGTTTTGATTTCTGACAAGGGGTTCTTTGGTCGGGGCTTGCGTCGAGGGCGAAAAGCGGCACACTTCGAGGATATAAAAAGCAGGTTAATAATTCCAATGATCGACTCTCTACCTACCAAATGCCCCGAAACACCGGCGCCGCAAGAGTTCACCGACCCAAAACGCGCCGTTGCGCGAATAAAAGAGCTGTATGCCCAATCCACGGGCTTTCTACAAAAAATGTTTCAAACGTCTTTGGAAGAAGGTCATCCTTCGGTGCGCTATCGGGCCTTTTACCCCGAAGTGCGTATCACCTCGCAGACCTTTGACGTCACCGACAGTCGACTAAGTTTTGGTCATGTGTCCGAACCAGGTGAATATTCAGCAACTATTACCCGCCCCGACTTGTTCGAGAATTATCTGACCCAGCAATTGAAACTATTGATCGCAAATCACAAGGTACCGGTTGTCGTAGGTTTGTCGTCAACACCAATCCCCCTACATTTCGCTGTCTCTGGCGATCAAAGCGCCTCGGTTCCTCAGCAGGGGGCAGCACAGTTCAACTTGCGCGATGTATTCGATGTTCCCGACCTGAACACGACAAACGATGACATCGTTAACGGGGTCTCTGTGAAAAACGCGGACGGATCAGGCGCACTAGCGCCTTTTACAGCCCAGCGCATCGACTATTCTCTGGCCCGACTGGCGCATTACACCGCCACACAACCCGAGCATTTCCAAAACCACGTCCTGTTCACAAACTACCAATTCTATGTACAAGAGTTCGAAGCCTTTGCCCGGAAAATGTTGGATGATCCGGAAAGTGGATACACCTCGTTCGTTGGACCCGGAAATTCAGAAATATTTAGCGGAACGGATGATCTGCCCCATCCTGAAAAACTTCCGCAAATGCCGACTTACCATCTGAAACGGAGTGACCAGTCGGGGATTACCCTTGTGAATATCGGAGTCGGACCGTCAAACGCCAAAACAGCTACCGACCACATTGCGGTTCTGCGGCCCCATGCCTGGTTGATGGTTGGACATTGCGCGGGACTGCGCAACACTCAGCAGTTGGGCGATTTCGTTCTGGCCCATGCCTATCTGCGGGAAGACAAAGTGCTGGACGACGATCTTCCAATCTGGGTTCCCATTCCGCCCCTTGCCGAAATCCAAATCGCCCTTGAACAAGCAGTCGCACAAGTGACCGAGCTGTCAGGTTTCGAGTTAAAGCGCATTATGAGAACCGGGACCGTTGCCTCGGTCGATAACAGGAACTGGGAGCTAAGGGATCAAACCGGACCAGTTCAACGGTTGTCGCAATCTCGTGCCGTCGCGCTGGATATGGAAAGCGCAACGATCGCTGCAAACGGCTTCCGGTTTCGCGTACCCTATGGCACCTTGCTTTGCGTTTCCGACAAACCCCTTCACGGCGAACTAAAACTGCCGGGTATGGCCAGCGACTTTTATAAAACTCAGGTCTCACGCCATCTGATGATCGGAATTCGGGCCATGGAAATGCTACGCGAGATGCCACTTGAGCGGATTCACAGCCGAAAACTGCGCAGTTTTGAGGAAACAGCCTTCCTTTAACCCCAAGTTAGCCTATCAAAATGCGCTTTTTTAAGGAAAATCGCCCACAAATTATTGTGTTTACTTAATACATGCAGTTAACTGCTCGAGATGAGGCCCAACAGGGGCAGTGTAAGGAGCAATAAAATGGCAAAACCCATGACCAAAACCCAACTCGTTGCCGCTCTGGCAGAAGAAATGGGCGCAGACAAAAAAGCAGCAGGCGCGGCCCTGGATGCAGTGATATCGATTATCACCCGTGAAGTTTCGGCTGGCGGTGCAGTCACTCTGCCGGGCGTCGGCAAAATCTACTGCCGCGAGCGCCCCGAGCGTATGGTGCGCAACCCAGCCACCGGCGAGCAGATCAAGAAAGAAGCCGACAAGGTTGTCAAAATGACCATCGCGAAAGCGCTGAAAGACAGCGTCAACGGCTAAGCTTGAACTTGTTCAGTTTTTGGGAAAGGGTCGCGTAAAGCGGCCCTTTTTCATTTCAGGAGAGATCATGGATATTCGCGCCATCAGCATGGGGCTTTTGTTTGCCTTTATATGGTCCTCGGCCTTCACTTCGGCACGGATCATTGTGGCGGATGCATCGCCCGTGGCATCACTGGCATTGCGATTTTTGGTTTCAGGGCTTATCGGCGTGGCAATCGCCAAAGCGATGGGCCAAACATGGAAATTGACCCGCGCTCAGTGGCAGGCAACGCTTGTATTCGGCATCTGTCAAAACGCGCTGTATTTGGGGCTGAACTTTGTAGCGATGCAATGGATCGAGGCGTCTTTAGCGTCGATCATCGCGTCGTCCATGCCTTTGCTGGTTGCTTTGGCGGGTTGGGTGATTTTCAAGGACACCCTGCCCAAACTGGGTCAGATCGGCATGGTGGCCGGGTTCCTAGGTGTGATCCTGATCATGGGGTCCCGTCTGGGCGGCGGAGTGGATCCTTTAGGAATCGGGCTTTGCATCATCGGCGCCATGGGTTTGGCAACCGCAACAATGATTATGCGCGGAGCGTCGTCGGGCGGAAACGTCATGATGATCGTCGGTCTTCAAATGCTGGTTGGATCGGCCGTTTTGGCGGTTCCAGCCGTGTTGTTTGAGGACGTGCATGTCAACTTTACTTGGCCTTTGGTGTTGGCCTTTTCCTATACAACTCTGGCACCTGGGTTGCTGGCTACATGGATATGGTTCAAGCTGGTTCAACGCATTGGCGCCGTCAAGGCGGCAACTTTCCACTTTCTTAACCCGTTTTTTGGCGTCTCGGTGGCCGCACTTATTCTGGGTGAGTCGCTTGGAAAAACCGACGTGATCGGGGTGATTATCATCACGTTGGGTATTTTGGCCGTGCAACTTTCGAAACAAAAACCCACGTGAAGTTGATCTGCCGTCAGGGCTTTGTTCA
Source organism: uncultured Rhodobacterales bacterium (assembly GCA_964453855.1). Taxonomy (GTDB): domain Bacteria; phylum Pseudomonadota; class Alphaproteobacteria; order Rhodobacterales; family Rhodobacteraceae; genus JASMHC01. The sequence continues at coordinate 13,531 of CAYVRN010000006.1, read as the reverse complement.
GTGACCTTCCAAACGACGTGGCTATTGTCGCCGCATGGAATTCGTTTTCGCCTATCTTGCTGGGTTACTGACCCTGATTAACCCCTGCGTTCTTCCGGTGTTGCCGGTGGTTCTGTCCGGTGCGCTGCACACAAACCGACTGGGGCCATTGGCTCTGGCCGCGGGGATGAGCCTGTCGTTCGTCGTTTTGGGCGTAAGCGTTTCCGCGTTCGGATATGCGGTTGGTCTGACGCCCGCGATGGTCGCTGACGCTGGCGCTGTGTTGTTAGTGCTTTTCGGCTTGGTAATGTTCGTACCCGCCGCGCAGCGACGGTTTGCCATGGCGACCTCGGGCGTGGCAGCTGGAGCGGATGCAACGCTTGGAGAGTTCGACCAAACGCACCTGCGCGGACAGTTTCTGGGCGGGCTTTTACTGGGCGCGGTTTGGAGTCCCTGCATCGGACCGACCTTGGGAAGCGCAATTGCTCTGGCCAGTCAGGGAACCAATCTGGGATTCGCCAGCTATATTATGCTGGGCTATGCACTGGGTGTTTCGACCCTAATTATCGGGATCGGCTACGGAGCCCAAGGCCTGATCAATCGCAACCGCGCCGCCATTATGCGCATCGCCACTGCCGCCCCGAAAATCATGGGCGTGGTCTTTGTGCTTGTCGGCCTTTTCCTGTTGTTTCGCCTAAACCACTACGTCGAAGGTTGGTTGCTGGATATGATGCCCGACTGGCTGATCGATCTTTCCTATTCTATTTGACCTGAAAGGACCGCAAATGAACCGCCGTGACTTTTTGAAATCCACCACTCTTGCCACTTTAATGCCAGTCGCAGCCTTTGCGGCCGAGGACGCAAGATGGGTTAGTTACCGACCAGGTGTGGTCGATGACCTGTTAGCCGAAGGAAAAACAGTCTTTCTAGACTTTCACGCCGTCTGGTGCGGTACCTGTAAGGTCCAGCGCCGTCGTATGGATGCGCTGATGGAGGAAAACCCTGCCTATTTGGAGAACGTGGTTTTTGTAAACATCGACTGGGATGCCTATTCAAACGCAGCCATTACCTTTGATCTGGAAATCCCGCGTCGATCCACTCTGATCGTTCTAAAAGGCGACGAGGAACTGGGTCGCATCGTAGCTGGCACGAAGCGCGACGACATCAAAACGTTGATGGACACAGCGTTAGAGGCGGCAACCTCTTAACCGATCTTGCCCTGGTTCTCGCCCACCTGACCGCGATGTAAAAGAAGGTGGTCGAGGATCACGCACGCCATCATCGCCTCGCCCACGGGTACGGCGCGAATACCGACGCAGGGGTCATGGCGACCCTTGGTGATGATCTCGGCGGGCTCGCCTGATTTGGTGATCGTCTGGCGAGTTTTCAGGATCGAACTGGTCGGCTTTACGGCAAAGCGCACCACCAAATCCTGTCCAGTCGAAATACCCCCCAGAATGCCGCCAGCATGGTTGGACGAGTAAACCGGCTGGCCATCGTTACCCATGAAAATCTCATCCGCGTTTTCTTCACCGGTCAGACAAGCGGCGTCCATGCCCTCGCCAATCTCGACGCCTTTCACGGCGTTGATCGACATCATTGCAGCGGCTAGATCAGTGTCTAACTTGGCATAAATGGGGGCGCCTAGACCTGCAGGAACGCCCTTGGCGACCACTTCGACAACTGCACCAACAGAATTGCCTGTCTTCCGCAGACCATCCAGATAGTCCGCCCATTCGCCTGCCGAAACCGCATCCGGTGTCCAGAACGGGTTCTGGTCGATCTGATCCCAGTCGAACCGCTCACGGTCGATCTTATGGGGCCCGATCTGGGTCATGTAGCCTTTGATCTCAACATTCGGCACCAGCGTCTTAATCGCCTCACGCGCCAGTCCACCGGCTGCAACACGCGCCGCCGTTTCCCGCGCCGACGACCGCCCGCCGCCGCGATAGTCGCGGATGCCGTATTTCTGCCAATAGGTGATGTCGGCATGACCCGGTCGGAACTTCTCGGCGATATCACCATAGTCCTTTGATCGCTGATCGGTGTTCTCGATCATCAACTGAACCGGAGTGCCGGTGGTTTTGCCTTCGAACACACCAGACAGGATCTTCACGGCATCCGGTTCACGCCGCTGCGTGGTAAACTTGTTCTGACCCGGTTTGCGCTTGTCCAGCCACTGCTGGATCATCGCCTCGTTGATCTCAACACCCGGAGGGCAGCCATCCACCGTCGCGCCCAATGCAGGCCCGTGGCTTTCACCCCAAGTGGTGACGCGGAACAAATGACCGAAGCTGTTCATGCTCATTGGCGGCTCTCCTTTGTCATTCCGTCTAAAGGCAGGGGGCAGTAGCCTCAAGCGATTTTCCTTGATCATAGGCTGTTCGGGCGCTACTTGAATCCTACCTCGGGGAGCCATCAGGCTGAGATGCGAAAGCGAACCCGTTGAACCTGAACCGGTTAACACCGGCGGAGGGAAGGTCTGGACAATCTCCAATCTTGCCCATCTGCCGCAAAATAGGAGATTGCCATGAAGGCGTACCTACTTGCAGCGGGAATTCTGACAGCCACGACCGCGGTGGCACAGGCCGAGACTTTGACCGTCTACGCGCCGGACTATTTCACATCAGAATGGGGCCCCGGCCCAACCATCGAAGCCGCTTTCGAAGAAAGCTGTGGCTGCGAGATGGAGTTCCTGCCCGGCGACTTGCTGCCCCGCATCATGCTGGAAGGCAAAAACACCCGCGCGGATATTGTCATCGGCCTGAACACCGACGTCACAGCCAAGGCGCGTTCAACCGGACTGTTTTCCCCGCATGGTCAGGATAAAGGCCAGCTAGAGCTTCCGATCGCTTGGGAAGACGACACGTTCCTGCCGTTCAACTGGGCTTATGTATCGTTCATCTACGACGCCACAAAGATCAACACACCGCCTGCCAGCTTTGAAGACCTGCGTAGCATGCCGGAAGATCAGAAGGTTGTGATCCAAGACCCTCGCAGCTCAATCTCTGGCCTTGCGTTGGTGCTTTGGGTCAAAGCCGTCTACGGCGACCAGGCCGAAGCGTTCTGGTCCGATATGGCGCCGCGAATACTGACTGTGACCAAAGGCTGGTCAGAAGCCTACGGTCTGTTCACCGATGGTGAAGCGCCAATGGTTCTGTCCTACAACACCTCGCCCGCATACCACATCGCGTTTGAGGAAGACGAAACCAAGAAGGCCGCGATTTTTGAAGAAGGTCACTACGGGTTCTTCGAACTTGTCGCTAAAATGTCGACTACCGACAATCCAAACGCTGACAAATTCATGGAGTTTGTTCTGAGTGATGCGTTCCAAAGCGCAATTCCGATGACGAACTTCTCGTACCCGTCAGCACAGGGTCCATCCGAATGGCCTGAAGTGTTCGCTAACTTACCAGCGCCTGAAAAGGCGATCTTCCTAAGCGAAGACCAAGCCGAAGCAGTCCGCGCAGAAGCTATCGAAGAATGGCGTCGCGCCCTTTTGCAATAATCATCGGAGGGCTGGTCACAGCCCTTGTCGCTGTACCTTTGGCGGCGGTTTTTTACCGCGCCGGAGGCGGCGCGTCACTTGGCGCGGCCGAATGGTCCGCGCTAAGGTTCACAGTCTGGCAGGCATTTTTGTCTGCCTTGCTAAGCTGTCTATTGGCGATTCCCACCGCACGTGCCCTTTCGCGTCGCCAGTTCCCCGGTCGGGATACGTTGGTCACGATCCTTGGCGCACCGTTCATTCTGCCCGTGATCGTGGCCATCCTAGGCCTTCTAGCTGTTTTTGGGCGTGAAGGCATGGTCAGTCAGATTCTGATGACCTTTGGTCTACCACGTCTAAGTGTATACGGCCTGCACGGGATATTGCTGGCCCATGTATTCTTCAACTTGCCCTTGGCCACCCGACTGATCCTGCAAGGTTGGAATGACATCCCCGCCGAGCGCTTTCGTCTAGCAGCCCAACTTGGGGTGTCATCGCGTGCGCTCTTCCAGATCGTCGAATTTCCGATGCTGCGCAAAACGGTTCCGGGCGCGTTTCTGGTTATCTTTGTGGTCTGCCTTTCCAGCTTTGCCGCAGCCCTAACACTTGGCGGCGGCCCAAAAGCCACAACCGTGGAGCTGGCAATCTACCAGGCGTTTCGTTTCGATTTCGACCTTGGGAAAGCGGCGACACTAGCACTGGTCCAATTGGCGTTGGTAGGGGTGGCCTCACTGACTATGTTCCGCTTGCTCGGCCCTTTGACGAGCGATATCGGTCAAGGTCGCTCTACGCAGCGATGGGATGGAAAATCGCTATCATCCAAGGGAATTGACGCTTTGGTCATACTGATCGTAACCCTTTTCCTATTGCTGCCTATTCTTTCTGTGATCTTGCGAGGCGCGCTGGGGCTTGGCGATCTGCCCGTCTCGGTTTGGGTGGCCGCATTGCACTCCATCCAAGTCGCTCTCGCCTCGACTGCTCTGTGTATCGCTTTCGCGCTGCCTTTAGCATCTGTTCGACAAGGACAGACTGTAGCGCTGCTAGGCTTTGCCTTGTCGCCGTTGGTACTCGGCACCGGACTGTTTTTGATCCTGCAACCCTATACCAACCCATTCGAATGGGCCTTGCCGGTAACTTGCGTGGTCAACGCCCTGATGTCCCTGCCCTTCGCCGTTCGCGCCATAGCCCCCGCGCTGGAACAGGCCGAGGCGGATTACGGTCGCACTGCCGACATGCTGAATCTGACTGGCTGGTCGCGTTGGCGGTGGCTCTACCTGCCACGCACTCGGCGCCCGCTTGGATTTTCGGCCGGTCTTGCCGCCGCCCTGTCGATGGGTGATCTTGGGGTGATCATTCTGTTTGCCGATCCTGAACGGGCAACTCTGCCCTTACAGATGTACCGCCTGATGGGAGCCTATCAGATGGATGCCGCAGGCGGTGCTGCTTTGCTTCTGCTTATCCTGAGCCTTGGCGCGTTCTGGCTGTTTGACAAAGGGGGGCGTTATGGCACTTCGACTTGAAAACCTGATCCTTCAGCAAGGAACATTTCGGCTAGAAGCGAACCTGACCGTGCCAGAAAATAGCTTTACTGCCGTTATCGGTCCTTCGGGTACGGGGAAGTCCACATTGTTTGATGCCATTGCAGGGTTTTTGCCATCGGCATCGGGCAACATCTCGTGGGACGGAACACCCCTTTTCGATCTACCCCCCGGCAAACGCCCCGTGGCGATGCTATTTCAGGACAACAACCTTTTTCCGCACCTGACCATCGGCCAAAACGTCGGCTTGGCGCTGACCCAGAAAAGCCGCCTGTCAGAAGAGCAAAGGCAAGCCGTCGAGCGAGTTCTGATCCGCGTAGGCCTTGAGGAGATGGCAAACCGCAAACCATCACAACTCTCTGGCGGCCAGATCAGTCGTGCCGCCCTTGCAAGGCTACTTCTGCAGGACAAATGCCTGTGGCTGTTGGACGAGCCGTTCTCGGCCCTTGGTCCGGCGTTAAAATCCGAAATGCTGAAACTGGTGCGAGAGGTCGCAGAAGAAAAGAACGCGACCGTTTTGATGATCACACACGACCCGCAGGATGCCCGAGCGGTTGCCCCACTTTCCCTGCTTGTGGCTGAAAATTCGGCAGCCGGGCCATTCAAGACTGATGAATTGTTGAATAACCCTCCGCTGGCTTTAGCTGAATATCTTGGACACTAATGCAAAAAGCCCCACCAACCAGGCGGGGCTTTCGTAAATCTTATCTGTTTCCAGAATTATGCTTCTTTGGCTTTCTTCTTCACAGGCGCCCACAACTTCTTGTTGGTCGCGTAAAGCAGAACCGACAGCAGGACCAAGAACAGAACGGCGGTGAAACCGGTCTCCTTGCGAGCCATCATCTTTGGCTCAGCGGCCCACATCAGGAAGGCCGCAGTATCCATAGCTTCGTGGTGCAGGCTGTTGTCATGACCATCGTCAAATTCGACATCTTCACCATAAAGTGGAGGTGCCATCGAAATCCAGCCACCTGGGAAAGCGGTGTTTTCGTACAGGGTCACGCCTGCTTCGACTTTTTCTTTGCCGGTATAGCCAGTCAAAAGCGATGCAATGTACTCGGCGCCGCCCATGCCGTTAAACAGCTGGCTCAGACCAGTGCCCATCGGACCGTGGAAGCCAGCGCGGGCTTTTGCCATCATCGACAGATCAGGTGCGCCCACGGCAGTATTGGCAGGGAAGTGATCAGTGGGATTTGCAGGACGGTAGTCGTCAAGCTCGGCATCATAGACTTCCCACTGTGCCGCATAGGCACGCATCTGATCTTCAGGCAGGCCTACGCCGCCTTCGTCAGACAAGGTGCGCAAAGGCACATACTGAAGACCGTGACAGCCTGCGCAGATTTCAGTGTAGACTTTCAGACCGCGCTGAAGCTGGTTCTGGTCGTATTTACCGAACGGACCTTCGAACGAGAACGAGAAATCCTCGATGTGCGCTTCGCCGCCTGCCGCGTTCGCTGCGCCGGCCATTAGGCCGACGGCTGCGATTGCCGAAAGGGTGAGTTTCTTAAACATTTCTCAGTGTCCTTTCTTATTCGGCTTTGCCGTAATGGGCATTGAAGTCGTCTTCAATGGTTGCCGGTTGCGGCAGAGGCTTCTCGGTTACACCCAACAGAGGCAGGATCACCAGGAAGTAAGCGAACCAATAAGTCGCGCCGATCAGCGATATGGTCGAGTACGGAGGCTCAGCCGGCATTGCGCCACACCACATCAGTACGATGAAGTCGATTGCCAAAAGCCAGAACCACCACTTGAAGCTTGGGCGGTATTTGCCAGAGCGAACCGAAGACGTATCCAGCCACGGTGCTAGAGCGATCACAAAAATCGCGCCGAACATCGCCAGAACACCAAAGAACTTCGCGTCGATGATGCCTCCAGTGATGAAGTTGGCGAACATCACTACCCAAACGTCCGAGGTGAACGCACGCAGGATCGCGTAGAACGGCAGGAAATACCATTCAGGAACGATGTGAGCCGGCGTAACCAGCGGGTTTGCTTCGATGTAGTTGTCAGGGTGGCCAAGGTAGTTCGGCATGAAGCCAACGATGGCGAAGAAGACAACCAGAACAACCGCCAGAGCAAAGAAGTCCTTGATTACGAAATAGGGCCAGAAAGGCAGGGTATCTTTCTCGGCTTCTTCTTTCGAACCGCGACGTACCTCAACACCAGTCGGGTTGTTGTTGCCAGTGGTGTGGAACGCCCAGATATGGACGATCACCAGACCCGCAATCAGGAACGGCAGCAGATAGTGAAGGCTGAAGAAGCGGTTCAGGGTCGCGTTATCAACAGCGGGTCCACCCAGAAGCCATGTCTGGATCGGTTCGCCGATGAACGGGATTGCGCCGAACAGGCCGGTGATAACCGTTGCTCCCCAGAACGACATCTGACCCCAAGGCAGAACGTAGCCCAGGAAGCCGGTTGCCATCATCAAAAGATAGATCAGCATACCGATGATCCAGGTGATTTCGCGGGGTGCCTTGTACGAACCGTAGTACAGACCACGGAAGATGTGCAGGTACACGGCGATAAAGAACAACGATGCGCCATTCATGTGCAGATAGCGGATAAAGTGCCCGCCATTCACGTTGCGCATGATGTGCTCGATCGAAGCAAATGCCAGATCAACGTTAGGGGTGTAGTGCATCACCAGAATGATGCCGGTGACAATCTGCAAACCAAGGCAGAATGCCAGAACAATGCCCCAGATCCACATCCAGTTGAGGTTCTTGGGGGTCGGGATCATGATCGTGTCATAGATCAGACCGATAACCGGAAGACGTGTGTTGACCCATTTGGCCAAACCACCCTTCGGTTCATAATGATCGTGCGGGATACCAGACATATTCGCGTCTCCTTAACCCAGTTTGATCGTGGTTTCATCCACGAATTCTGCGACCGGAACCGGAAGGTTCTCTGGTGCGGGACCTTTGCGGATACGACCAGACGTGTCGTAGTGCGAACCGTGGCACGGACAGAACCAGCCGCCAAAGTCGCCAGCGCCGTCGCCCAAAGGCACACAGCCCAAGTGCGTACAAACGCCCATCATCACCAGCCATTCGCCGGTTTCGTCAAGCGCACGGTTTTCGTCGGCAGCAGTAGCAACGCCGATGTTTTCGTTGCGGGCATCGCCGTCCGGCAATGCGCCCAAATCAACAGCGCGCGCTGCTTCAATTTCGTCCGCGGTACGGCGGCGGATAAAGACAGGCTTACCCAACCACTTGACGGTCAGCTGTGTGCCTGGCTCGACACCGCTGATATCAACGCGGATCGAGGACAGTGCCTGAACATCTGCTGACGGATTCATTTGGTTGACCAGCGGCCAGATTGCGGCACCTGCGGTGACTGCGCCAGCGCCTGCTGTGGCGTAGTAGAGGAAATCTCTGCGGGTGCCTTCGTGATCTTCTGCGTGGGACACGAGGTTTCTCCAAGTTTTTTCGGCCGGAACCAGCCATATACAGATTTAGGCCGCAGTTCCCCGCAGCCCGTCCGAGGGCGTGTTTAGCGCCGGAATTTCATTGCGTAAAGCGCACAATCCATCCCCAAGCCCTTCCGAGCGCTTGTGTCGCGGTTGTATCGCGTAAAAACAACACCCACTTTCACAGAAAACTGGGCATTTGCAGATTGAAGAGGCGGATTTTGAGGAAAGCGATTCTTTTTTCCCTGTGTGCGATATTCGCCGCCTCTGCACTTTCAGCCGAGACAGAAATCAGCCTTTATGGCGGATGGCAAACTGTTCAACCGTCACATGTCAGTGGATTTCACCCTGACGGAGGCACTTATTCGGATAGGTTTCTTTGGGATGGCAAGTCGTTCACCCTGCCGCCGTACTATGGTTTTAGGGTCACGCAGTGGGCAGGTAAGTTCGGAACCAGCTTAGAATTTACCCACGCCAAATCCTATGCACAGGACAGCACGCGCAGTAGCAACAATTTTCAAAGGTTCGAATTCACGGACGGTTTGAATCTACTGACCATGAACCAGTTTATCCGCTGGCCCGATAGTCTTGTGGGTTTGACGCCCTATGCAGGTGTCGGCTTAGGGCTGGCATTCCCGCACGTCGATGCGCTGAGCAATGGCGGGTATCAAACATACGGCTACCAAATCACCGGCCCTGCCGTGAAACTGACTGCGGGCGGCTATCGCGCGCTATCCGAGACGTTGATTGGCTTCGCCGAATATCAGTTTTCGGCCAGCCAACATTCAGGCACGTTAACCGGCGGCGGCAGTTTTGAGACACACCTGTTAACGAACGCCCTAAATGTCGGGATCGGATGGCGCTTCTAGCCGTTAGTCGGGTCGGGTCGTTTGCATTGACGGGCGCTGAGCGAAATCAGCATACCATTCAGCAAGCGCCGGGTTGTCTCTTCGCCAATTGCGGTCATCGTGGCGGAAATCCAGATAGCCTAGAGCCGCACCAACTGCGATCTGAGCAATGCAGAACGGGCCATTCAATAGGTCCATAAAGGAATCGTTGATCTGAGCAACAGCGCGAGACACCTTTTCCCATTGGGCGTCAACCCAGGGTGCATAGACCATATCTTCGGGACGAATGCGGCCTTCGTATACCATAAGAACAGCCGCCTCCATGATGCCGTCGGCCGTCGCCTCAAGCGTCAAAACCCGCCACAAATCGGGATTAGGATACAACTCGGCCTTGGCGCCGTCATTCAAATAGCGGCAGATCACACGGCTGTCGTAAATCGCATAGCCTTCGTCCAGAACAAGAGACGGGATTTTCCCAAGGGGGTTCGCTGCTTTCGCATCTTCGGCAGTGTCAACGGCGGTGGTCACGACCTTGACCAACTCGACCTCGTCAATCTGGCCGGTTTCGATCAACGTCAACCAAACTTTACGAACAAAAGGAGACGCGGGGTTGTAGATCAGTTTCATTGCTAGATTTCCCAAAGACTTGCAGCCTACACAGTTCTTCAATTCAGGCCAAAGCGCAATGGCTAAGGAAAGTGAATGGGGTCGTCACCAGATTCCCACACCTGATACTTTTGCATAACCTGCGCCAGCCGTTCAGACTCGAGAAACAATGTAAGCCACGCATGTAAACCACGCCAATCCTGAGCGTCGAACCACACTTTGTCCGTCATTGCAAATTGCCGGACGAACGGAAGAATTGCCATGTCCGCTAGGGTCGGCTCTCCACCAAAAAGCCAACTCTGACCCTCAAGTCTTTCGTCCAATTGACGCAAATAACCGCTGGCGATCTCTCGTTCAGCCAGTTTATCGGCATCATCATAGCGCGTGGAATACTTGTACCGGTCCAACGCCCGCTTGAACGGACCCTCGATCATGTCGATCAGCGCGTGCCCCGCGTGTGGCATATCCAACCAAGACTCGGGATCATTCTGCGCCAAAGCCCACATCATAATGTCGCGGCTTTCATCAAAAACCAGATCACCCGCTTGCAGGCAGGGTACAGTCCCGCTGGGCGATGTCGCCAGAAACTCGGGCGCTTTATCACGGAGCAGAATTTCCCGAAGCTCGACCTGTACACCAGCAGACGCAAGTGCAAGGCGCGCGCGCATGGCGTAGGGGCATCGCCGGAAGCTATAAAGGATGGGTCGGGTCATTGGATATTTATAGACAGAAGAACCTAGGCTGTCAGTTGCCCAGCGCGCATTCCGGTGATTTTGGTTGTTATGATTTCGCCTTCGGCTTGGGGTTTGTCGAAGTGCACTTCGGTAAACTGCTCGGTACGTCCCATATGCGCGTTCTCCATCAGAATGTGATGGGTTACCCCGATCTGGCTTTGCAGGTGCTTTTGAACCTGCCTGTCGCCAGCTTCGCGCAATCGGGACGCACGCGCTTTGATGACGTTCCCGTCAATCTGGTTGGGGATTTTTGCAGCCGGGGTGCCTTCACGTTTGGAATACGGGAAGACGTGCAGCCACGTCAGGTCACAGTCATCAACCAGTTTTAGAGAGTTTTCGAAGTGGGTCTCGGTTTCGGTCGGGAAACCCGCAATGATATCGGCCCCGAAGGTAAGATCAGGACGTAAACGGCGGGCCTCTTCGGTAAAACGGATCGCATCATCGCGCAGGTGGCGGCGCTTCATCCGCTTGAGGATCAGATCATCGCCATGCTGAAGGCTCAGATGCAAATGCGGCATAAGGCGGGGTTCGGTTGCGATCGCTTGCATCAGATTTTCGTCTACCTCGATCGAATCGATCGAGCTGATCCGAAGCCGCGGCAAATCCGGCACAAGTTTCAGGATGCGCATAACCAGATCGCCCAGCTTCGGGCTGGCGGGCAGGTCCGCCCCCCAAGAGGTCAGATCAACGCCAGTCAGAACAACCTCGTTAAAGCCTTTGTCGACCAGTCGCTTTATCTGATCGACCACAACCCCCGCAGGAACCGAGCGTGAATTTCCGCGGCCGTAAGGGATTATGCAGAAAGTACAGCGATGATCGCATCCGTTCTGGACCTGCACATAGGCACGGCTTCGGGTGCCGAAACCATCAATTAGATGCCCTGCCGTTTCAGTAACCGACATGATGTCGTCAACCTGGACCTTTTCAGTATCACCGACAAAGTCAGCCGCCATGCTCTGCCAGGTCTCGGGCTGCATTTTCTCGGTATTGCCGATGACCAGATCCACCTCGGACATCCGGGCAAATGTGTCCGGCTCAGTCTGGGCGGCACATCCGGTCACAATCAGCTTGGCGCCAGGGTTCTCGCGCCGCAACCGACGGATTTCTTGCCGCGCTTTTCTAACGGCCTCAGCCGTTACGGCACAGGTGTTCACCACGACAGTGTCACCCAAGCCAGCCTGAGCAGACATTTCCCGAATGGCTTCCGTTTCGTACGCATTAAGGCGACAGCCAAGGGTCGAAAAAACCGGGGGCTTTGTCATCCCAAACTCTCAAGGAATTGTTTTGTGAACACGCCCGAGAAGACATGCATCGTGGGTCCGGTCATCCAGACCCCATCATCCCGCCAATCAATGTGTATGGTGCCGCCGTCCAGATCGATCCGCACTTGTCTGCCTGTAAGACCACGGCGCGCTGCAGCGACCGCCGTGGCGCAAGAGGATGATCCCGAAGCAAGCGTTACACCCGTGCCCCGTTCCCAAACACGCATCCGCAAGTGGTCAGGCCCTAGAAGGGACGCGAATTGCACATTGGTCCGCTCCGGAAACAGAGGATCGTGTTCAACCACAGGGCCCTGCCCCTCAAGGTCTACGGCTTCGGCGTCTTCAACAAAGAACGTGCAATGCGGGTTCCCCATGCCCGTGGCCGTTGGCGCACCTTCTAACGGCAAGGAAAGGGTGTCCATTGCCTCGGCCAAAGGAATCTCGTCCCAATTCAAAAGCGGGGGTCCCATATTCACCGAGGTCAGCCCGTTTCCGGCATCAACCGCAGCAAGCACTCCACGGTCCGTCGTCAAGGTCAAAGCCTGTCTGCCGGTCTCATCCATCAGATGGCGCGCTATGCATCGCGTCGCATTCCCGCAAGCCGCCGACAGCGACCCATCGGCGTTGTAAAACACCAAATGCGCATCGGCTTGTTCTGACGCTTCTATTACAGCGAGTTGATCAAACCCGACCCCGCGATGTCTGTCCGCAATTGCCCGAGCCAAGGCAGGGGTCACGGTGATTTCATCATGGCGCGCATCAAAGACCACGAAATCGTTGCCGAGTCCGTGCATCTTGTGAAACGGGATCGTATTTTTCGAAGCCTGAGTCATATGCGGCATATACGACTGATTCCCCCCGCTTTCCAGCCCGCTGGTTTGTGGATAGCCTTTCGTTGATTTGAACAACGGCATACCGCACCGGTATCGAGCATTTATCAAAAGCTCGCAGCAAACCCAGTATACAAATCAGTGCTGTCGATTTCGTAGCGGGCAATGTTGGATTGTCGTCTCAGCCAACTTGCCAGAACGATCGGATGCAGACCGAAAATGGTGACTGCCTTTGGGGAAATCTCGATCGACGCAATCGTGTCTTTGTCCGAGCGTGGCTGCCTGTATTGCCAGAAGACATTGTCCCATTCACGTACATTCAGACCCAATGACGCTTTTAAGCCGGCTTGCCCCACTTGCCAGTCTGCAACCAGTGACAAACCCGCGCCCGCAGCGGCAAATTCAGGACTATCGGACAGCTTGTAAGCAACAATCGCCAGCTTTGGATAGCCCCAGAAACCCTACCGCTCTTGCTGGCACCATTTTCTTCGTCATTCTGCAAAAATCAGCAGAGTCGATTTGACGATTCGGTCAACACTTGGCGCGTGGCTCATAGAAGACACATTCACACCCATAGCCCCCCGAAATTCGGACTCGTCAATTGAGCCGATGTGGGCTTTGCCTGACAAAAAGGGGTCCATTTAGATCTGAACAGCAAATAAAACTAAGGATATAAGTTTTTTTGACGCAAAGCCAAAATAACTACGTTTTTGGGTTGACCCTATCCCCCACTCTTCCTAGAAGCGCGGCATTAGTGGGCCGTTAGCTCAGTTGGTAGAGCAACTGACTTTTAATCAGTGGGTCGCAGGTTCGAATCCTGCACGGCTCACCACTAAAA
>CAYVRN010000005.1:46649-70652 GCA_964453855.1 uncultured Rhodobacterales bacterium | reverse complement strand
CCTTTGATAACATTCAGAAAATCGACCATCCCGCTGTTGGCCAATCGCTTGGAAATCTCGATGCCTTCCTTGGGTGTGATCCCTGCGGTATCTTCCTCATCCGCTGTGTAGCGCAAGCCGACAATGAAATCGTTGCCCACGCGGGCACGGATCGCTTTTAACACGTCCATGGGGAATTTCAGGCGGCTTTCCAAAGACTGCCCACCATACGGGCCGTCCAGATCGTTGGTCAGGGGTGACCAGAACTGATCCAACAAATGGCCGTAGACCTGAAGTTCAATCCCGTCCATGCCGCCTTCTTTCATGCGTTCTGTGGCATCGGCAAAGTCAGAGATGATCCGTTCGATATCCCAGTCCTCGGCAAGTTTCGGGAATGAGCGGTGAGCCGGTTCACGGTGTTTCGATGACGACACAGATGGCAACCAGTCCCCTTTAGCCCAGCCTGTGCGGCGTCCAAGGTGGGTCAGCTGGATCATCACCGCCGCGCCATGTTCATGTACCGCGTCAGTCAGGTTCCTGATCCATGGCACGACTTCGTCTTTATAAGCGAGAATGTTGTTGAAAACTGGCGGGCTGTCTTTTGAGACTGCTGCCGAACCGGCGGTCATGGTTAGCGCGACCCCAGCCTTGGCGCGTTCGGCATGATAAGCAGCATAGCGATCTTTCGGCATACCGTCTTCGGGGTAGGCCGGTTCATGGCTGGTGGTCATGATGCGATTGCGCAGGGTCAGGTGTTTAAGCTGATACGGTTGCAGCAGCGGATCGTTCGACATTTATTATGCTCCCTCAATACTATATGTCTTTCATAGAGACCTTCTTCTTGGCAACGAAATCCTTGAGCGCGTCGTCAATTTCTTCGTCCAGATGCAGGGGCTTGGTAGGCTACCAAAGTTGCCTTCCATGATGAGTTTTTCGTATGACAACAAGGGAAGGTGGATGCTTCCCTGATTGACCTCGGCATAGGTGCGGATGCCGACGGTTGGGGCTCTGTCCAGCACCAAAGTCCTGACACCCACGGTCAGTCTTTTGGCTCACACCAGAGTTTGCGGCAATCTGGACAAATTACGGAGATATCTCCGTAGCGCTGATCGTTTTCTCCATTCAACTGAGCCCGACTGCGCCAAGCTTGCATTCGATTGGTTGGAGCGGACAGTTTAGTGCTTTGGCAGTGACTGGAGAAATGAGAAAAGGGCGGCCTTTTTTCAAAAGCCGCCCAGAATTCTGAATGTCTTGTTAGGTTTACTGATAGTAACCCAACGAGAAGACCGGCATGCCGGTTGCAAAGTCGTAACCTGCACCCGCAGCGATGTTGCCAGTTAGATAGGCAACCATTGCGTCATAACCGATGGTGCCCGACTGGACATAATATGTTGCGCCGCCGCCAAAGCTGATGTCGCCGCTCAGCGGGGTTAGAATGCGTGCCGAAACACCCATGTCGCTTACGCCGCCACCAAGGCTGAAAGTCGCGCCGATCATATAGTTTGTTTCTGCCTGTGCTGCCGAAGCGCCCAAGGCTGCTGCAAGTGATGCTGCTGCAAGAATACGTTTCATTGGTCTCTGACCTCTCAATTATTAATTAGACAAAGCCGGACCGTTCTCCGGCTTTTGCTGCGTAGCGGGATTCAGCGGCGATTTCCATATAAAGTCAAGAAATTTGCAGAAAAGCCCTTTCGACAGGCGATTTTAGGCGACCTTGCGGAAGCTATTTAGTGATCCGCTTGTGTTTTGAGCGCGTAAGACCAAATAGTACTTCAAGCAAAGACTTCCGGGAGAGCAGTTTTGGCGCGAGAAATTCAGGTGAATGGTCAGGTTCATTCGATTGACTTACCCGACAATGTTCCTCTTCTTTGGGTTCTGCGGGATGAAATTGGATTAACTGGTACAAAATTTGGATGTGGGGTGGCTGCATGCGGTGCTTGTACAGTCCACATCGACGGCGAAGCGGTTCGATCCTGTCAGGTGCCCTTAGGCGATGTCTCGGGGGAAGTCACGACGATCGAAGCACTTGGTAAACCCGACAACCTGTCGATCCTTCAGCAAGCATGGGTCGATCATCAGGTCGCGCAGTGCGGGTATTGCCAGTCTGGGCAGATCATGCAGGCTGCGGCTTTGCTTTCTGAGGTACCCAATCCGACGGATCAGCAGATAGACGATGCGATGCAAGGCAATCTGTGCCGATGCGGAACCTATCCGCGCATTCGGGCCGCCATTCACGAAGCAGCAGCAAAAATGTCGGGGTAAGATATGTCGAAACTTGGAAAAATTGCCCGTCGCACATTTTTGTTTGGAACAGTCGCCATAGTCGGCGGCGTTGCTTTTGGTGCCTACAAGGTCAATCAGGACTATCCGAACCCGTTTGAAGGGGATCCGGATAAGATCACGCTCAATCCGTTTTTGTTTGTTGATCAGACAGGTATCACCCTGATCGCCCCCCGTGCCGAGATGGGCCAGGGCACGCACACCACTTGGGCAGCTCTGATTGCCGAAGAATTGGATGTGGACCTTGATCAGGTTAACGTTATCCACGGTCCCGCTGCAAAAGCCTATTACAACTCGGCTTTGATGGAAGCCGCTCTGCCTTTTCTCGACTATAAAGTTAAGGGTTTCCAACACGGAATGCGCAGCTTTGTTGGGGATATCAGCAAACTGCTTGGTACCCAAATGACCGGAGGGTCTACCGCCATGAAGGACGGTTTCGATCGCATGCGAGAGATCGGTGCGTCGGCCCGTGAAACGTTCAAACAGGCCGCTGCGGAACGTTGGGGACTAAAACGCTCTGAATTGGTGACGGCACGGGGTGTCGTTACGGCGCCTGACGGATCATCATTAAGCTATGAGGAACTGGCAGAAGAAGCCGCTCGGATCGACCCACCGCGTGTCGAGTTGCGCCCGCGATCCGAATGGCGGCTGCTTGGCAAAACCCAACCCCGTGTCGACATGTTTGGCAAAGCCACAGGTGCAGCCGAGTTCGGCGCAGATGTTCGCTTGGACGGAATGAAGTTTGCCACCGTTCGTATGAACCCACGACGGACTGGCATGAAGCAGTATGACGCAACAGCCGCTCAAACCATGCCGGGTATCGAAAAAATCGTCGACCTGGGCGATGGGATCGCGGTGATCGCATCAAATACATGGTTGGCG
This sequence comes from uncultured Rhodobacterales bacterium, assembly GCA_964453855.1. GTDB lineage: Bacteria > Pseudomonadota > Alphaproteobacteria > Rhodobacterales > Rhodobacteraceae > JASMHC01. The sequence continues at coordinate 67,511 of CAYVRN010000005.1, read as the reverse complement.
ATGCAGGCTGCCAATGCTGTCGAGATCGAATGGGAGAAGGCAGAGTACGCTGACACGGATGTTCAATTTGCCCAACTCAAAGCTACTTTCGCAGACGAACCAAACGCCACCCCTCGGGATGAGGGTGATGTTGAGCAGAAGTTCGACGGGACATTGGTTCAGGCGGAGTACAACGTTCCGGCACTGGCCCATGCGACGATGGAACCTATGAACGCAACGGCGCTTTACACCGCAGACAGTTTGACGGTTTGGTCTGGTAACCAAGCACCGGGTTCAGTTCAGTCCGCATGCGCCAATGTCGTAGGTCTTGATCCAGAAAACGTCGAAGTTATCACGCCCTATCTAGGCGGAGGTTTCGGTCGTCGTGCTGAAACGGACTTTTCGGTTATGGCTGCCAAGGTAGCCAAAGCCATGCCGGGCGTTCCTGTAAAGACCACATGGTCACGGGAAGAAGATATGCGCCATGATAAATACCGCCCGCCAGCGCTGGCGCGGTTCAAGGGCGTGGTCAAAGATGGTCAAGCAGTGATGCTGGACGGGCAACTTGCCAGCCAGACTGTGTTGCCGATCCCCGGACCCAACCGAGAGAATGTCACAGGTAGCTTTGACCAGCCCTATGGCATTCCGAATTATCGCATGCGCGGTTATCTGGCCGATTTGGGATTGCCTGTCGGTTTTTGGCGCTCGGTTGGGGCGTCTTCGAACGGGTTCGTGTTTGACAGTTTCATCGACGAAATGGCCCATGCCGCTGGGCGTGATCCGCTGGAGTTCCGGCTCGAATTGATCCGACGCGAACATGAACCCTCGGCGAAGCTACTAGAAACGGTGCGGGAGATGTCTGGCTGGACGGGGCAAACGCCCGAAGGCATAGGGCGCGGTGTCGCCTTTACCTATTCCTTCGGAACGCCCGTTGCGGAAGCTATCGAGGTACAGGATACCGGAAGCGGTATCAAAATAACCAACTGCTGGATCGCTGTGGATCCGGGGATCGCACTTGATCCCGGTAATATCGAAGCGCAGATGGTGGGTGGGGCCATCTATGGTTTGTCTGCCGCGGCTTACGGCGAGATCACCTTTGCTGACGGTGAGGTCGAGCAGTTCAATTTCCCCGATTATGATGCGCTGCGGATGCACACCGCGCCGCGCTTCGAGGTGCGTATTTTGGAAAACAATCGCTATATGGGCGGGATCGGAGAGCCCGGAACACCGCCGGCCGCCCCTGCGTTGGCGAATGCATTGTTTGACCTGACGGGCATTCGTGCGCGGGAACTGCCTTTGATGAAAACCTTCGATCTGTTAATCTGATTGCGTCGCGGTAAGCGAGGGGATGTTACCCCCTCGCGCTCCCTCAGAGTATTTAGGGAAAGATGAAAATATTAGTCGTTGTCTGACAGGCCAGCCCCGGCCCCTAACGCACGGCTTTCTTCGGTTGAGGGGGCGTAAGTTTTGTGGGCAAACTTCCCAAGAACGTTCATAGTGCCAGTATCGGTATATGAGCGAACTTGTGCGTCGCAGATTGTGATACCCATGCGTTGGGCGGTTTCCTGACCTGCGCCGGCCCAGTCTGCAAACGGCAGAAAAAGCAGCGGTTGATCGAGTGTGTCCGGATCCACCGTTGTGGCGTCTTCGACTCCATCCGAGACAGCGATACCTTTCCAGATCGGGCAAGAGCCTTTTCCGCCTCCGGTCAAGTGTGCCGCCAACGCCGCCGCGCCACCTAGGCCTCGGGCTTCCAGCCAGCGTACCGCGCGGGCGGCGTCTTCGGCTTCGCCCCAACTGTAGCCCGCGCCTTTTGCGGCTTTTTTGGCAAGCGCTTCGACTTCGATCAGTGACCAGCTCATTTCAGATCCTCCTCAAGCGAGGGTAACGTCCAGCCGTCAGCGTCACTTGTGGCAAACTCGTCAGGAAGCGGGGCGTGCTGGAACATGTTGATGCGCACCCAGCGATCCGAGCGCGGGTCAAAGTAAGTGGCGCCGAACATCGCCAGTTTTGCGCGTAACAGGTCGATGGGCAGCACCTTGTCAGAAACCGTATTGTCGCGGATTTCGGCATAAGGGAACCGGCCCGCGATCTGTACACGGCGCGCGATGTGGCGGTGCTCGGGGTGCTGTTGCAGAAAGCCCCCCACCGTCTCAGCGTCGGAGGTCAAGATATCCGCATACATCCGTGCCGCATCCCGCGCAGGGCAGAGGGGTAGTTCGTAAGGTTCCAAGTCTTCTTCGTAACGGCTGCCTAGACGCGGTTCTAGTTTTTCTTCCGAGGTGTACCAGACGTTTTCATCGGCGCTACGCTGGCTCCAGTCGGTGGTGATGGCCCAGCCGTGGACCAGTTTTGTTTGCATTTTCAACTGCTCGAGCGACATGCGCCCATCGATCAGCGCGGCGGGGGTTTCGTCGGCATGCATGGTGTTGCCAAGATCGTCGATCAGCGCGCCATGGGGTTCCAAGAGTAGCGAAAACAGTTGCTCTTGTCCTTCAAGTGTCAGCGCTTCTTCGGCCCAGAGCCAGAGGCGGTTCCATGGTTGATCCTCGGTCAGATCGTTTTCTGATATCCAATCTTGTAGCTTGCCCAGATCCCCACGCAGGTCGGCCAGTTTACGGACCTGAATTGGATGTTCGGAATGCCAGATTTCGGCGCTTTTGATCGCCCGTTTCACCAGAGTTTTAAACTCGGCAATCGTTTCCGGTTTTGCTTGCCCAACTGACCTTACCCGTGCCAGTGCCGTTTCGCGGGCAGTGATCCAGTTATTCAGAAGAACCGGGTGGTTGATCAGATACGGGGCCATGCCCAGCCCCGTCGAGTTGCCGATACCAAAGCCGCGGCGCAGATCGGGCACCATTTTCACGGCCGTGTCCGGCGCGCGCATCTGCGCAATATGCTCGACCATATCCATCACGAAATTGCGCGTTAGAAAGACGCTGAGCATTTCAATTTGAAACGGCGCCAGAAATTCGGGACGGTCGCATGTCAGTTCTCGATCGGCAGCGCCCAGCTTGCCTGAACCATAGACGGCAGTGGTTCGCATCAAATAGCCAACTTCCGCGATTTTGGCAGCATCGGGTTGCTGGCCGTTTGAAAGTGTGTCGACCACGTATTCCCACAACCTGACAGAGCGGTTGGCGCGGCTGACCGACAATTCTTTCTCCGATACACGCCCTGCTTCCTGCAGCGGTACATTCGCGGCCAATCGTTCGATGTCCGCCTGCGTCGGCACGCCGTCAAACAAGGTAAATGTCGCATCCCAAGCCGTGGCGATCACACGGTCCGAGCGCATGTCCGGCGGTAGGTCATGGGCAAAGGCGATCAGCGAATAGCTGCGGTCGGGCCCGTGGGCCGAATAAACCGCAACACCAACACCCTTGGCGTCGACGTCAAAGACCGGACGATCAAACCGCCAATTTTCGTCTTTCATGCGGCGTAGCAGAACGCGCATGAAAGACAGGCGGGATTGATGAAACGACCCCATCCGCGCCAGCTTCATCACCACGTCGGGATGACGGGGGGGAATTGCAGTTTGAGCAAGCATGTCATTCATCTCCCTTATGGCCGGAGTTACGCCGGGCTGAAATTGTTCTCGAAGAACCGGAACCAGTTGTTGCCCATCAAGCCCGCGACGTCCTGGTCGTTGAATCCTTTGGCTTTCAAACCAGCCTCGATGTTACCAAAATGGCGGTTGTCCTCGAACCAATGCGGCATGGGCGGAAAGCCCGGCGCACTGGCCGAACCCTCGCCATAATCGATTTCTTTCGTCCAGCGGCCCACGCGCATCCATTCTACCACGCTGTCGGGTTGATCCTGACACAGGTCCGACCCGATGCCGAAATGTTCGGCCCCGAACTTGTCAGCGGCATCCGCGATCATCTCGCAGAAGCTTTCCAGCGTGCAGTCGCCCTTGCCCTTAAGGTGGTGCGGATAGAGCGAAAAGCCCATCATGCCGCCGTTTTCGGTGACTGCGCGAACTACGTCATCGCGTTTGTTGCGCAACGCAGGCTGCCACGAATGTAGGTTGGCGTGGGTGATCGCAATCGGACGCTCGGAAAACTCCGCCGCCTCAATCGTGCTGCGATCCGCCGAGTGGCTCATGTCCACGACCAGCCCAACGCGGTTCATTTCCTTGACGACTTGCTTGCCCATGCGGGTTAGCCCCATGTCTTCGGCCTCATAGCATCCCGTCGCCAATAGCGATTGGTTGTTATAGGTCAACTGCATGAAACGCGCACCCAGCTTGTGCCAGACCTCGACCAAGCCAATATCATCCTCAATCGGCGAGGGGTTCTGGAAGCCAAAGAAAATCGCCGTCCGTCTGGTTTCGCGCGCTTTCTTCACATCCGAGGCATACTCTCCATGAAAGATAAGATCGGGATACTGCTCAAACCAGCGGTTCCACTTTTCGACGTTCAGAACCGTTTCGCGAAAGTTTTCGTGATAAGAGATCGTCACATGAACCGCATCGACCCCGCCTTCGCGCATCTGGCGAAAGACTTTTTCTGACCAATTAGCGTATTGAAGGCAGTCGATGCGATAGGTCATGCAGGGTCTCCGGCGGCGATGTAGGCGGTTTTGACAGTAGTATAGAACTCGGCAGCGTTTTTGCCTTGTTCCCGAGGACCATACGAACTGTCGCTGCGTCCGCCAAACGGAACGTGATAATCTGTGCCTGCTGTTGGCAGGTTTACAGTGACAACACCTGTGCGCGCATTGCGGCGGAAGTGGGTGGCGCGGGCCAGCGATTTGGTCACGATGCCCGAGGTCAGACCGAAGTTGGTGTCGTTTACGGTTGCGAGCGCTTCGTCATAGCTGTCCACTTTGATCAACGATGTCAGAGGCGCGAACATTTCTTCACGGTTGATGCGCATGTCGTTGGTTGTGTTCAGAAACACGCCGGGGGACATGTAGTAGCCTTCGGTCTCCATGTTCAGGCGCTGACCGCCACACGCCAGTTCTGCACCTTCCGAGCGCCCCAGATCAACATAGGCCAAGTTTTCTTCCAACTGCTGCTGGCTGACCACCGGTCCCATCTGGGTGCCTTCGGCCAAGGCATGTCCGACCTTCATTGCCTGTGCTCCAGCTACCAGCTTTTCAACGAATGCATCGTGAATGGCCGAATGCACCACCAGGCGCGAGCTTGCGGTACATTTCTGACCTGTGCCGCCAAACGCACCGCCCAGTGCCAGAGTAACAGCCAGATCCAGATCGGCGTCGTCCATCACAGCCAAGGCGTTCTTTGATCCCATTTCCGCTTGGATCTTGGTGAAGTTCTGCACGGCGGCAGTTGCAATACCACGCCCCACAGGAACCGAACCGGTAAAGCTGATCGCGTCAATCTTCGAGCTTTCGACTAAGCGCTGGCCCACATCACGGCCAGCACCCATCACCAAGTTAAACAGACCCGCTGGAATGTCCTGACGGCTGATGATCTCGGTCAGGGCAACCGCACTGGCAGGGGTCACATTCGCAGGTTTCCAGATCACCGCATTGCCATAACAAAGCGCAGGCGCAATCTTCCAGCTGGCGGTCGCAGTGGGGAAGTTCCACGGGCTGATCACAGCCACAACGCCCACAGGTTCACGGCGCACGTCTACTTCGATGTTCGGGCGCACGCTGTCGGCGTTCTCGCCCAGTTGACGCAGGCATTCTGCAGCGTAGTAGGTGAAGAACTGACCAGCGCGGAAGACCTCGCCCTTGCCCTCGGCCAGCGGCTTGCCTTCTTCGCGGGATAGCAGCGTGCCCAGCTCTTCGGCGCGGGCCATCATCTCGTTACCGATGTTCATTAGAACAGCCTGCTTGCGCTCCATGCCATAAGCGGCCCATTCCATTTGGGCGCGGGCGGCAGCGTTCAAGGCGTCGTTCAGTTGCGAAGCCGACGCCTGAGTAAACGTGCCAACGACATCGCTTAGGTCTGACGGGTTCAGGTTTTCGATTTCCGATGGTCCGGCGACCCATTCGCCTGCGATATAGTTCAGCTTTGTTGAAGACATGAAATTTGAGAATCCTGTTGCGCATAAGTTTCGGAGGTTAACTGGCCACATTCTTAAAATTCAATCAATCTCAAAGAAATTGACTAATATTCAGAAAAATTGAAATTAAAGCTTACCCTTCAAAGCACACAATAATGCATTCGCAGCAGGGGTCATCACCGTTTCGGGTTGTGACAGCAACCAGACCTCGCGCTGGGCTGTGCTGTCCACCAAGGGCAGGAACACCAGATCGGTGAACTCGGGGGGCACTGCCAGTTTGGGTAGAACCGTCACACCAATCCCTTCGCGGACCAGCCCAAGTAGCGAAGCGGTGTTGAAAACCGAAAGCTTCGCTCTTGCGCGGATGGGGCGAAAGTCTGGATCGCGGATCTGGTCGCACAGGCCGTTTGCGATATAGCTGACATCCGCCAAATCAGCCCAGGTCAGTCTGTCCCAATCCCGGGCGAGCGGATGATCGGCACGGCAGACAACGCCGAACGGATCGCGAAACAGCGGTTCGGACGGAAACCCTAAGAGTGCGCCAATCCCCGCAAGCCCGATATCCGCCCGCTCGGCTCTCATTTCCTGATGCACTGACTGGCTGTCCATATCGCGAATGTCGATTTGCACATTCGGGTGACTGATCAGAAACCGCCGTATCACAGGCGGCAGGATCATCTGAGCCACCGACGGCGTTGCCACTAGGCGCACCAATCCCAATTCTGCCCGCGACAGTCCCTCGATCATGACCACAGTCCGGTCAAAATGCGCCAGTTCGCGCCGGGCTTCTGCCAGAACGTGGGTGCCCAAAGGGGTCAGCTTCGATTTGCGGCTGGTTTCAAACAGCGGCGCGCCAACGTGATCTTCGAACTGCTTGAGCATCATCGACACTGCCGAGGGTGTCCGCCCCAACCGGTCCGAGGCCACGGCCAAAGACCCCGAGTCCGCCACCGCCTGAAAACAGCGTAACATTTCAATTTTAATCGACATGGAGTTGATAGTTTCAGAATTTCTGAATTCACGCCAGTGCCATCATTGAAAACGGGGCCGCAGAAGCCGCCCCGTTTCATTTGATTGCGTCAAAAGCTTTACTGCTTTTCAGCCATCACTTCGGCGATGATTGCTTTGGCATCCGCTACCAGCGCCGCTGCGTCGTAGCCCTTGCCCGAGATGTCTGCGATCCACTCGGCTTCAACCTCGGCGCCAAGCGCCCGCATTTGAGCGGTCACATCTTCCGGGATAATGGCCAGTTCGTTGCCGGATTCCTCCATCTGCAACTTGCCATCCGCATCGCCGGTGTCGTGTGCGCGACCCGCCCACGCGGCCGCGAACTCGCCCGAGTTCGCGTCGATGATTGTTTTTAGTTCATCCGGCAAACGGTTATAGCTGTCCTTGTTCATCGCCCAGATGAAGAACAGGTTATAAAGAGCCTTATCACCGGACACGTCGGTGTGGCTGTCCGTCAACTCGTCCAGTTTCAGCGAAGGGGACATTTCCCAAGTGATCACACCACCATCGACAACGCCTTTGGCCAGTGCTTCGGGAAAGGCCGGAACGGGCATTCCGACAGGAGTCGCGCCCAACTTATCCAATAGCAAAGTTGCAGGGCGCGATGGACCACGCAGTTTCAAGCCTTCAAAGTCTTCGATGGTCTGAATTCCATCGCCGATTTTGTGCACCAACCCAGGGCCGTGCATGTGCGTGGTGATTACGTGCACATCATCCAAGTCATCCATCAGGTACTTTTGCGTGTAACGCCAAGCCGAGATCGAGGCCAGCTCGCCCGATTTCGGGGTCATGAACGGCAGCTCTAGCGCTTCGACTTCGGGGAACACGCCGGGTGTATAGCCGGGGATCACCCATCCGCCATCGATGACACCGTCGCGGATCAATTCGTACTGCTCGGGCGCTGCACCGCCTAACTGCATGAACGGGAAAATCTCGATCTTGATGCGGCCATTCGATTCCTCTTCGACCTTTTTCGCCCAAGGTTCGATAAAGTATTTTGGATTGGCCGAGTTTGGTGAGACGAAGTGCTGGAACCGCAAAGTGACCTCTTGCGCGATTGCAGAGGTTGTGGACAGGCCCAAAGCGGCGACGAAGGCGGTAGTCTTGAGGATGTTCAACGAACAGGTCCCTTCATTAGTCAAAGAAATGCTGCAATGCAGCGTGTCCTTGATATGTTGACGCAAGGGAAGTCTCAACAGAAGGAAAGCGGAAATTTCTTCATAAAGAAGTTGAGGATGCTCAAAATCCGGGAAAGCGCGATAGGCTGAATGCGTCCAATTCAGGCGTCTCTTCACCCGCTACCAATCGCGCCACATGTTTGGCGATGATGGGCGCCAATGTGATTCCGCTATGGGTCGCAACCACGATCATCTTGTCGGCCCCCGGGATCGGTCCGATTATACTTCGCCCGTCTTCGGGGTAGGGGCGCACGCCGACCTGTAAAGTGCAGTCTTCCAGCGCAACGCGGTCTTTTAACCCTGGCAGAACTTGTGACGCGCGATCTAGCAATGCCTGTCCACCGCGTTCCATGGCGTCATTGCTGCGGTCGTCCCAGATGATCCCGTCCACATCGTCTGATCCGATGCGAATGCCGCCGTTCGGGGCAGGAAGAAGGTGCAGTTCGTTGGTCGTCGATCCGAAATATATCCGGTTCAGTGGGTTTGGGTTCAACGGGGGTGTTGTCAGCAAAAGCCCCGGTACTTCGCGCAAAGGAAAGCGTGTGGCGAACCCGTCGTATCCAGTCATTTCGGACAGCACGCGCCCCGTGTCGCGTCCAGTGGCCAGTATGACCCAAGGTGCATAAATAGGTCCGCCTTCGGTCCCTACGCCTTGCACCACACCCTCGTCATCGGCAAGCAATGTCATTGCCACGCAGTCTTGTCGAACCTCGGCTCCGGCATCTTTCGCAAGGTCCGCGAAAGCCCGCGTCGCCTTTGGTGCGTCGATCACCATGTCCGTGGGAAATAGAACGCCTTCTGTACCATCCGGAAATGTCAGATCGCCGCATTCTTTCAACAGGTCGCCGGCGTTCAGCCACCGACTGGGGTAATCGTAGCCCTGCAAGATCGCGAATTCGTCACGCATAGCTTGGCACCCGATGGAGTCTGTCAAAGGCACAGCATACACAGCACCACACGGATTGATCCCGAAACGCTCTGCGCCGTGGTTCTTCGCCAAATTTTGATATGCAGTAACCCCTGCAGCATTCAGACGATGATACGCTTCGTCGCCGGTTTTCGAGGATGCATTGGCCCAAGCAAAGCTGTTGCCGGTTGTACCTTCGGCCAGTTTGCCTTGTTCCAATAGAACTACGCGGTTTCCAGTGCGCGCCAGTTCAAAGGCGATTGCACAGCCGACGATCCCGCCGCCGATGATGATTGTGTCTTTTGTCATGCTAGCACGCTTGATCGAAAGCGAAGCGGGGTCAAGGATAAGGTTTACCCGTAGGTCGGATGAAACTTTCCCGCGGGCGACAGGGTGAAAATCTCGCAGCCGTCTGCGGTCACGCCAATCGAATGCTCGAACTGCGCCGATAAGGATTTGTCGCGAGTCACGGCTGTCCAGTCATCCGACAGCACCTTGGTTTCGGCGCGGCCCAGATTTACCATCGGTTCGATGGTAAAGAACATGCCTTCTTCCAGAACGGCCCCGGAACCGGCACGCCCATAGTGCAGCACATTGGGTGGCGAGTGGAACACCCGTCCCAAACCGTGACCGCAGAAGTCGCGCACAACGCTCATGCGCTGGGTTTCGACATAGGTTTGAATTGCGTTGCCGATGTCGCCAAATGTGTTGCCGGGCTTTACGGCCTCGATGCCTTTCATCAGGCTGTCATGGGTCACCTGAATCAGTCGTTCCGCTTTGCGGTTCATCTTGCCCGCCACATACATACGGCTGGTGTCACCGTACCATCCATCGACAATCACGGTGACGTCGATGTTCAGGATATCGCCATCCTTCAGCTTCTTGTCGCCAGGGATGCCATGGCACACCACGTGGTTCACGCTGATGCAGCTGGCGTGCTGATATCCGCGATAACCAATGGTGGCAGATACGGCGCCTGCTTTGACGACTTTTTCCTCGATGATCCGGTCGATTTCGCCAGTGGTCTGACACGGAAAGACGTGTTCGATCATTTCGTCTAGAATCTGCGCCGCCAGTTTGCCCGCTGCGTGCATACCGGCGAAGTCCGCCTGTTCGTAAATTCTGATCCCGTCCCGCGTCACGCGGCCCTTGTGGTCGTTCACATCGATCTCCGTCATTTAAACCGCGTTTTCATTAACGCGATCAGGGGTCAAGTGCAATCAACGCCCGCGTTCATGAAAAGAACGCTTTCTGAAATCTTTTCAAGATTTCACGTCCAGCACCTGCCCGAGTTCAACCCGCTCTGGCGATATCCGCGTGTCGTAACACAGCACCTCAACTCCAGCCGCCCGAGCATTCGCAAAAGCTGCGGCATAGGCCGGATCAATATCGCCCGCTAAGGCCATCGCCGTGCAATCAGTCCGCTGCACCAAATAGAACATCACAGCGCGATGTCCCAATTCCACCATCGCGGCCAGTTCGCCCAGATGCTTTGTGCCGCGTGCCGTCACACTGTCGGGAAACTCGGCCAAACCTGCCTGTCGCGACAAAGTCACTGATTTCACCTCGATATAGGCATCCGGCAACCCGTCACCCTTCAACAGGAAATCAATCCGGCTTTTCTCGCCGTATTTCTGCTCGGGCAGAACCTCGGAATAGGCGGCAAACTCGTGCACTTCGCCCGCCATAAGCGCAGCCCTTAACGCACGGTTTGGAACCGCCGTATCCACACCCGTGAAATGACCGTTCTCGTGATCCACCAACCGCCAGCCGTATTTCAGCTTTTTCCTCGGATCGTCATTCGGCTCGACCCAGATTTTCATGCCTTCCTCGGCCAGTCCCATCATGCTGCCGGGGTTGGCGCAATGGGCCGTGACCTCACGCCCGTCGTCCAACCGGATATCGGCCAGAAAGCGTTTGTAGCGACGGATCAGGCGGGCGGGCACAAGAGGGGTTTGAAACTGCATGTCTGGGGCCTATACCGTTCCCTATCACCTGACAAGGAGAGCCCTATGCCCAACCCCACCGCCGCCATGCTCGTGATCGGAGATGAGATCCTCTCGGGCCGCACTCGCGATGCGAATATGTACTATCTGGCGGGGGAACTTGCCAAAGTTGGGATTGACCTGAAAGAGGTCCGTGTGGTGTCTGATGACGCGCCCGCGATCGTCAAAGCGGCGCGTGAATTGTCAGCAACCTACGACAATGTTTTCTCAAGCGGCGGTATCGGTCCGACCCATGATGACATCACCGCCGACTGCATGGCCGAGGCCTTTGGTCAGACCATCGACGTGCGCGAAGACGCCCGCCAGTTGCTGGCAGATATGTACGAACGCACAGGGCGCGAGCTGAACGAGGCCCGTCTGCGCATGGCCCGTATTCCCGCCGAGGCCGCGCTAATCGACAACCCCGTTTCCACGGCTCCTGGTTTTACCATCGAAAACGTCCACGTCATGGCAGGGGTTCCGTCGGTATTTCAGGCGATGGTCGCCTCGGTCCTGCCGACGCTGACGGGTGGTTCCCCGCTGCTTAGCCAATCGCTGACAATCATGCGCGGCGAAGGTGATATTGCCGGCCCCCTGCGCCAATTGGCCGAGGATTTTCCTGACCTTTCCATTGGTTCCTACCCGTTCCAGCGCGACGGGGTTTTCGGCGCGCAAATTGTTATCCGTGGCACCGAAGGCGTGCAGGTGGATGCTGCAATCCTGCGCCTTGGAAGGATGTTTCAGGAATGATGCCCGACTCTTATACCCTATACGACGTGATCGACGGCACATGGCCTGCCGCCGCATTCCAGACTGTTGGTGCCTTCAAAATTCGTGACGGACAGGGCGGGGGCAAACGTGTGTCAGCCGCAACCACCCTTCGCAGCGACTGGACCGGAGCGGATATTCACGCCGCCGAAGACGCGATGCGAGCGCTAGGGCAAACTTCGCTGTTTATGATCCGCGAAGGGGATGAGTTGCTGGATGTGGTTTTGGACGAGCATGGCTATACCATCGTTGATCCCGTAGTGATGTATGCGATCCCCGTCCGCGATCTGGCCCGCAATGTGCCGCCGCGTGTCAGTACCTTTGTGGTCTGGGAACCGCTGGCGATTGCGTGGGATATCTGGCAATCCGGCGGCATCGGCCCCGGCCGATGGAAAGTCATGCACCGGGCCAAGGGTCCTAAAACCTCTGTTCTGGGTCGGTGGGATGACAGCCCGGGCGGGACAGGATTTGTTGCCATCCACGACGGCATTGCCATGGTTCACGCGCTGGAAATCCTGCCCCATCAGCGTCGCAAGGGTGGTGCGGAAAAGATGATGGCTCAGGCCGCGATTTGGGCTGAAAAAAATAACGCTTCGCACATGTCGGTGGTCTGCACCGTTGCAAATGACGCAGCGAATGGCTTGTATCGCAAGCTGGGTATGACAGAGATAGGGCGATACCATTATCGCATTAAGCCCGAGGACTAAGCCATGACAAACCGCATCACCGCCCTTGACCTGCCGATGGTCGATCCACTGCCGGAAAAAACCCAAAAATACTTTGACGTTTGTCAGGACAAGCTGGGCATGGTGCCGAACGTGCTTCAGGCCTACGCCTTCGATATCGACAAATTGAATGCCTTTACGGCAATGTACAACGACTTGATGCTGGCCGATAGCGGTTTGTCCAAACTGGAGCGCGAGATGATCGCAGTGGTCGTGTCGTCGATCAACAAGTGCTTCTACTGCCTGACGGCTCACGGTGCTGCTGTGCGTCAGCTTTCGGGTGACCCGATTTTGGGCGAAATGATGGTGATGAACTACCGTGCCGCCGATCTGGACCCTCGTCAAAAAGCCATGCTTGATTTCGCTGAAAAGGTCACCGAGGCCAGCCACAAGATTGAAGAGTCCGACCGCCAAGTGCTGCGCGACGTGGGTTTCTCGGACCGGGATATATGGGACATTTCAGCTGTGGCTGCGTTTTATAATATGTCAAACCGCATGGCCTCGGCCACGGATCAGCGTCCGAACGATCAGTATCACGGGGCGTTTCGGTAAAAACACACACGCGGTATAAGCCGTGGACGCTGCGTTCGCGGTGTTCAAACTGATGGGCGAAGGTGCTGCATTCTTCGCCATAGACTTCAGGAATAACCCCTTCAAGGATCATCAAAATGGCAACAACAGTAAAAGGACCTGCGTCTTACTTTCCGTCCATCGAAAAGAAATACGGTCAACCAATCGACTATTGGAAAGCTATTATCAGGAATAATTTGGATAAGAAGCACATGGAGATTGTGGCAGTCCTGAAATCCGAGCACGGCTTGGGTCACGGGCATGCCAATGCGCTTGTGGCGCATGAATTGAAAGAGCAAAAAAAGAACTCTTAACGTCAAAGACCTCACCTGCGGTGATTAGAAGCACACATTTATCCTGCAAAAGTTAGGGTAACGGCAAAAAGGCTTAGTTGCCGTTCTTTTCTAGCGCGTCAATCCTTGCTTTCAGCGCATCGTTCTCTTCCCGAGCTTTCTGAGCCATTGCACGGACGGCATCAAATTCTTCCCGAGTCACGAAATCTCGATCGGCTAGCCAGCGATCCAGCATCGACTTCAAGGCGGTTTCGGCCTCGTCCTTGGCCCCCTGAGCCACGCCCATCGCATTGGTCATCAGTTGCGAGAAATCATCAAGGATTTTGTTACGGGTCTGCATGGCACGCTCCGGTTTGCTTTCTGCGTTGTATATGGGGGCAAAAGCCGTCAGGCTCAAGGTTGACTTTCCCCGAAGTGCCAAGGCACAGAGACGCACATGATCCTCTTTCCCGATATATCCCCCGTTCTGTTCTCGATCCAGCTGTTCGGGGTCGAGTTCGCTTTGCGCTGGTATGCGCTGGCTTACATTGCCGGTTTGGGGCTGGGGTGGCAGATGATCGTTTGGGCGGTCAAACGTCCGCAGCTTTGGCCCAACGATACGGCACCAATGGAGCCAGCCAAGGTCGAGGACCTGTTGGGCTGGGTGGTGGCGGGCGTCATTCTAGGCGGTCGCTTGGGTTTCGTGCTTTTCTATCAGCCCGAATATTATCTGTCCCATCCGCTTGAGATACTCAAAATCTGGCAGGGCGGCATGTCGTTCCATGGCGGGCTTTTGGGGGTCATCGTGGCGGGCGTTCTGTTTTGCCGAAGCAACAGAATTCCGATGATGCAGGTCTCGGATGCCATGGCCTTTGTGATCCCGATAGGCCTGTTCTTCGGGCGTCTGTCGAATTTCATTAACGCCGAGCTTTGGGGGCGCCCGACGGATATGCCTTGGGGTGTCGTGTTCCCGGGGCAAGCGGCACAGAACTGTCCCGAGATCGTTGGACTTTGTGCCCGACATCCATCACAGCTTTATGAGGCGGGACTTGAAGGGTTGCTTCTGGGCGCTTTGGTGTTTTTTCTAGTGATCCGTCGCCAGGCATTCAAAAAGCCTGGGCTCATCACTGGGCTTTTCTTCGCTGGTTACGGTCTGTCACGGTTCATTGTTGAGTTTTTCCGCCAGCCAGACGCGCAGTTTGTCACGCCGGACAATCCCATTGGTTTGGCATTTCACGTCAACGGCTTCGGGCTGACTATGGGTCAAGCACTGTCGCTGCCGATGATTGCTGTAGGGCTTATTTTTCTGCTGCGCGCGCGGAGGCCGGGGTGAGCACGCCTCTGGCGGATATCCTGTGCCGTCGTATTGCGGCCAACGGACCCATCACCTTGGCCGAGTATATGGCGGAATGCCTACTGCATCCCGAGCACGGATACTACGCCACCCGTGATCCGTTCGGAGCCGGCGGTGATTTCATCACTGCTCCGGAAACCAGCCAGATGTTCGGCGAAATGATCGGACTGGCTTTAGCGCAGGTTTGGATGGATCAGGGGTGCTGCGACAATGTGATCCTAGCCGAACTGGGGCCGGGGCGTGGCACTCAGATGGCTGATATCCTGCGTGCTACAAAAAGCATTCCCGGGTTTCATGATAGGGTGTCGGTGCACCTGGTCGAGGCGTCTGAAACGCTTCGAGGTGTCCAGCGCGAAACGTTGAAGGATCGCGATATCACGTGGCACGACACAGCTTCAGATCTTCCCGAAGGTCCATTGTTGCTAGTTGCCAACGAGTTTTTCGACGCCCTTCCAATCCGGCAATTCCAGAGAGGCGAAACAGGATGGAGTGAACGGTTGATCACCTGTGATGGCTCGGGGCGCCTGGCATTTGGCTTGTCGCCCGAAACTGCCGTCGCAGCGCTTGAGCACCGCATGTCCGACACTCGACAGGGCGATATCGTCGAAATCTGCCCCGCTGCTGCTGCAATCAGCGCCGAAATTGGGCAAAGGATTGCCGACCATGGCGGCGCAGCACTCTTCATCGACTATGGCGATTGGCGGTCACTGGGCGATACGTTTCAGGCCATGAAAGCGCAAAAATTCTGCGATCCGCTTCAAGATCCGGGCGAGGCTGATCTGACCGCTCACGTTGACTTTGAAGCTTTGGCGCAGGCCAGTCTTGCGAAGCATACACGTCTTACCCCCCAAGGAATGTTCCTTGAGCGGCTCGGCATCACCCATCGCGCGCAATCTTTGGCACAGGCCATGAGCGGTCCTGATCTGCAACAGCACATCGCTGCACATAGGCGCTTGACCCACCCCGAGGAAATGGGGAACCTGTTCAAAGTAATAGGCCTGTATCCCAAAGGGAAAATGCCGCCACCGGGGCTTGAACCATGACGTTGGAAATTTTGACGAGCCCTTTGCTGGAAGGTGTTGCCCACGGGTTCTTCACTCGCCGCGGGGGCGCTTCTTCGGGCGTTTTCCACGGATTGAACTGCGGGCAGGGATCTAGCGATCAGGACCAGATGGTGCGGATCAATCGCCAACGCGTTGCGCAGGCTATGAGCGTGGAAGACGATCATCTTGTGACGATCACGCAAACCCATTCTCCGGACGTGGTAGTGATAGACGGATCTTTGCCCGGAAAACTGACCGGTGATGCAATGGTCTCTAAAACCCCAGGTATTGCTTTGGGCATCCTGACAGCGGATTGTCAGCCGGTCTTGTTTTTCGACCGTGTTGTTGGTGTCGTTGGCGCGGCCCATGCTGGTTGGAAAGGTGCGCGGGCTGGTGTGCTTGAGAACACCTTGGCAGCGATGGAGAAGCTGGGCGCCAAGCGCGAAAACACCGTTGCCGTGATTGGCCCCACGATCAGTCAGAAAAATTATGAAGTGGGTGCCGATTTCAGAGAGGCATTTGTTCAGGACAACGAAACAAACGCCCGCTTTTTCACAGATGGCAGAGACGGCCGCGCGCAGTTCGATCTTCCGGCTTATGGTTTGACCCACCTTCGTGCAGCAGGCGTCAAGGACGCAGCTTGGACACAGCACTGCACCTACGAAGACGAAGACAGGTTCTTCTCGTTCCGCAGGGCGACCCATCGGGGCGAGGCTGACTATGGCCGCCTGATTTCAGTCATTCGGCTCTGATTTCCAAATATTACTTCAAACTTTCCCTACTCTCGTACGGATTGTGCCCAGATGTGGCCCGATTTGGGCACCAGATTGTTCATCAACACGGAACAATCTGGTGCCCCGCACCTTATTAAGGATAGCAAATATGAAACCACAAAAGCGCTGGATCAAATCCGCCATCGAAACTGCCGCAAAGTCCGATGCCCAACTTCCGTGGGAACGTGGTGCGCGCAGGCAACTAATGATCGCAGCCCGCAAAGAACAGCATCGCGCAAAGCGCAGCGCCTAATTTCCCTAGCACTCCCTGACTGACGGCCGGTTTACCAATAGGTAGCCGGCCGATTCGTTTTGTGAAGCGCCACAATGCCGCTTGTTTGCCACAATATGCGGCCAAAACCGCAACAATCCCCCGCCTAAAGTAGGATTGAACTCTGCCCATAATAAATAAGTGTGAAAATTTGACAGATGCAGCGCAGCAGCCCAAAAAAGGGGTGTAGTCAGCAATCGACGTTGTTGTGGGGACAGCGTGCGTCAGACAAGGATGTTGTTCGCATGTATAAACCCCACTCTGCCGTGGCGCCAAACGCCACCGTTGCGCGCCCTTCAAGCTATGCACAGGCCCTCACAAACCTTCAGCAAAAAGTGCCATTGATGCGCAAGTATTCAGCCGTTTGGTTGGATTCCGACGGCCGTGAACAATGGATGGATCGTTTGGCTCCGGCAACGCCGGACTTCGAGCAGGCGTTTTCGTCGGTCACTCACTCGACGCTGATCTTCAGCCCCAGTGGCCCCATTCAGGCATCAGACCTAATGCCGGGTGACCTGATCACCGGGGCATCCGGAAAAACCCGACAGGTTGTCTGGATCGGCAGCATGACAGGCGTGCCGACATTCGACAGCCCCCATTTGCCCCCGTTCCAATTGGTTCGGATTTCCGCAGACGCCTTCGGACTTGATCGTCCGATGGGAGATTTGACGCTAGCTCCCCATGCCAAACTTGCTTTGGGGCACGGCTTGATGCCAGCATCTGATCGCGTTGACGGGGATGCCGCCTGTGAAATCATGCCGCAAAGCAGTGTGCGGATGTATCATGTGATGTTGGACCGTCCAGACAGCATTTTGGCCAATGGTGTCCCTGTGGCCAGTTTCGTTCCACAGGGCCATCAATACGATTCGATGGGTCCCAACAGGAAGGCTTTGTTCAAGTCGTTCTTTGCCGAAACGTCCTTCCCGCGTCTGGAAGCCCGGTTTTAAGCGTCGCGGCTTAGCCGTTCTTCCAAGACGTCAAATGGAACGCCAGGTTCATCCTTGGCGTTCCGGATAACCAAAGACGTTTTCACGCTTACAACGTTGTCCGCCGCAGTCAGCTGCTCTGTTAGAAATGTTTGGAACGTCGAGAGATCAGGAGCGACACATTTTAGGATAAAATCCACCTCGCCGTTAAGCATGTGACACTCTCGGACCAGTGGCCACTCCTGACATTTGCGCTCGAACGCAGACAGATCGACCTCGGCCTGACTTTGCAGTCCGACCATGGCGAAAACCTGAACCTCAAATCCTAATGCGCGGCTATCGACATCGGCGTGATACCCGTGGATAAGTCCTGCCTCTTCCAAGGTTCTGACGCGGCGTAGACAGGGGGGCGCAGAGATGCCGACTCGCTTTGCAAGCTCTACGTTGGTCATCCGTCCGTCCGCTTGAAGCTCGGCCAGAATTTTTCGATCAATCGGGTCTAGCCTGTGTGCCGCCATCGGGTATCCGTTTTCTTTTGATTTCTAAATCGCGCGCAAAACGCAATTATATTGCGTATAGACGCAATATCCTTACTTCATCGCTTCCGCAGATGCCAGCCCTTTTCGCCGCATGCAGGGGGCTTTCCCCTTTGTGTTTGCGAGACTATATCGGAGGAACGATTTTATAAAGGGGCGCATTATGGGCGAAACAAAACATACGAAAGTGCTGATAATCGGATCAGGCCCTGCCGGATATACTGCGGGCGTTTACGCAAGCCGTGCAATGCTTGAGCCGATCCTAGTTCAGGGGATGGAGCCCGGTGGTCAGCTAACCACTACAACAGAGGTCGAGAACTGGCCGGGGCACACTGAAATTCAGGGTCCCGAGCTTATGGTAAACATGGAAGCGCATGCCCGCGCTATGGGATGCGAGATCATTACCGACATCATCACCAGCCTTGACACAACGCAGTGCCCGTTTGTTGCGCAAAGCGACAGCGGCACCGTTTACACGGCAGATGCCGTTATTCTGGCTACAGGTGCGCGCGCCAAATGGCTGGGCCTAGACTCGGAAGAAGCGTTCAAGGGCTTCGGCGTCTCGGCCTGTGCGACCTGTGACGGGTTCTTCTACCGTGGGCAGGAAATCGTAGTGATCGGCGGCGGCAATACCGCTGTGGAAGAGGCTCTTTTCCTGACCAACTTCGCCAGCAAGGTCACTCTGATCCACCGCCGCGATGAATTGCGGTCTGAAAAGATCCTACAGGACCGTCTGTTCAAGAACGAAAAGATCGAACCCCTTTGGTTCCACGAGCTGGCCGAGGTTGTGGGCGAAGATAATCCAAAAGGCGTCACTGCCGTTCGTGCGCGAAATGTAAAAACCGGCGAGATTACCGAAATCCCGTGCAAGGGCGTTTTCGTTGCTATCGGCCATGCGCCTGCAAACGAGCTGGTGAAAGACGTGTTGGAAATGCATTCGGGTGGTTATGTCACCGTCAAGCCAGGAAGCACCGAAACGTCGATCCCCGGTATCTTCGCCGCAGGCGACTTAACCGATCACAAATACCGTCAGGCTGTTACAAGTGCTGGTATGGGCTGTATGGCCGCGCTGGACGCCGAGCGTTGGCTGGCCGAACAGGATTAAGCGTCCCCGCAAAGCATGAAAATAGAAAAGGCCGAAGAGAAATCTTCGGCCTTTCTGAATTGGAGATGGTGGTCCGTCTTATGCCGGACTTGCGTAAGAGTTCACAACCTCGATTTCTTCAATCACGTCAACAATACTACCACCTGCACCTAGTGTTGCAGCAATCTGTGTTACAGCACTTTGTTGGTTGCTGTCAGTCGATGTCGACGCCAGTTGGTTCAGTGCGTTCACAACCTGATTTGTTGCGCCGTTGTTCGACGTCAGGTTATTTTCCTGAACAACCGTCAGAACGGCAACAGTTGTACGCGATACAGCCGAGTTCACAGCTGCCGCGGCTGAGGGTGTCCGAGTCTTGATCACGTTAAGCTGAGTTGTTGCTTTTTCGACAATCTGAGCAATCTCAACTGCGATCTGATTGTTTGGGCCAGAGCTGCGGTTCAGAGCCGACGTTGCGCTTTCGACCAAGCGTGCAATTGCACCGGCGCGAGCGTTGTCGTCCAATACACCATCAGCCATCAGCTGATTAATGCGCTGCTCAAGCAGTTGATCACAGGTAGCCAAGGAAACTGTCGCTTCGCACTGAAGGGCGATTTCTGCAATCATTGCGTCAATGTTTGTTGCCGACTGCGCAAACACAGGGGCTGAGAAAAATGTTGTGGCTGCAACGGTAGCCGAAATTACGAATTTGTTCATCACTAACTCCAAATGTGTGTTCATACTCACGCGACGGCCCCCATCCAATTATGGTTTCCGGTCTAGTGAATACATTCTTTTGGGCGGCTGATCAAGTCCTTGAAGGCCTTCAAATGATAGTTAAATACGCCCCGAATGATACCTATTTTCACCTAAAATTAACGAATTAGCCCGAGTTCAGCAACGCTTCAGGCTGCGCGGATCCGAAGTCACTTTTAGGTTACCACGAGCTTCACGCCAGTTACCGCTCCAGGTTGAATCCGCCTTCATGAAAACGAAGTCTGACGGGGTGGTTTCTGCCAGTTCGTTCCAAAGCATCAGGTAACCGCGTTCGAACATGAAGTTGCGCGCTACAAGTTGCATGCCCATTGTGGTTTCGTTTGTCTTGGGATCATAGGGAAGGTGGAACCCAACAACGCCACGATTGATCCGCTTTGACGCTTTCAACCACCCAAACGCACAAGCCGACAGGCACATGGTGTGTGCGGCGGCTTTGGTGAGAGCTTTCGAAAAGACTTTAAACATGTAAACACCCGTAGAATTAGGGGGTGCCGCCGTGTCCAAGAGTGGTTTCACATATTGACGTGGACGTAAGCGTCACCCGGTTCGTGAGTGTAGATGCGCACGCCAAATATTGTCGTTAAGATAATATTCTAAAAACCATACGTATGAAAAACCTGACCTATACTAAACTGCTAGAATTTTCCCGAAGGATGTAGTTCTTCCGTTGTGCCGATTTATACTTTTGACCATATAATTTTATTGTAAAAACGGATAATCTTTCAAAATAA
>CAYVRN010000005.1:0-46549 GCA_964453855.1 uncultured Rhodobacterales bacterium | reverse complement strand
TTTATACTTTTGACCATATAATTTTATTGTAAAAACGGATAATCTTTCAAAATAATAAATATTACGATAGAATAATAGCAGCAGCCCTGAGTCGAAGATCGTCAAGTGAAACGCCTGAAATATTTTTTTCCGCATCGACGAAGGCAATTTCTTCAAAGAAAAAATAATCTACTTTGACAACGAAGTCGGCGTTCATTCTGTCCTTTCCGGAACGGAGTGCCCGTGCCGTGTTTCCAAAAGCAGCCTGCCAGCAGTGAAACACGACAATATGTCGGAAACAGGCTTGCTCTTTCGTTTCAACGCGCTTTTGGTCGGACGAAACAAAGCAACAGGGATGTCTAATATGAAAGTCGGATTTATTGGCCTCGGCAATGTGGGCGGCAAACTCTCGGGCTCACTTCTGCGCAATGGCATCGACCTTACGGTTCATGATTTGAACCACGATCTGGTGGACGGTTTCGTTGGACGGGGCGCGAAGGCAGCAGAAAACCCTGCCCAATTGATGCGCGACTGCGATGCGGTCATCACTTGCCTGCCGTCCCCTGCCGCCTCGGATGCGGTGATGCAAGAAATGCTGCCGGAAGTGACTGAAGGCAAAATCTGGATGGAAATGTCGACGACCGACGCTGCTGAGGTGACCCGTATTGGCAATATGGTCATCGAACGTGGTGGTGCAGCGGTGGATTGCCCTGTTTCTGGTGGCTGTCACCGTGCGGATACGGGAAACATCTCGATCTTTGCTGGTTGTGATCGCCCCACATTCGAGCGCATGCTGCCATTCCTAACAGTAATGGGTCGCCGCGTTCTTCACACCGGCGAGTTAGGCTCGGCCTCGACCCTCAAGGTGATGACAAACTATCTGGCAACCATCAACCTGCTCAGCTGCTGCGAGGCGCTGGTCACAATGAAAGCTGCTGGTCTTGATCTGGCCACCACGTATGAGGCGATGAAAATCAGCTCTGGCACGTCGTTTGTTCACGAAACCGAAAGTCAGGTCATTCTAAACGGCTCACGTTGCGTCGACTTCACCATGGATCTTGTGAAAAAAGACATTGGTCTTTTCCAAACCATTGCCGACCGCAACAACGTGCCGCTGGAGCTTAGCCCAGTCATCATCGATATCTTCAATGACGGCATCGCCCGCTATGGCGAACGTGCACAGTCGGACGACATCATCCGTCGTCTGGAAGAAGCAACAGGGCTTGAAATCCTTGCGCCAGGCTTCCCTGCCGAACTGGTCGACGACGAGCCGGAAGAGCCCGGATACGAAGTGGTCCCGCCGGGCCGCTCATAATTTCATCTTTCCCAAAATACTCCGGGGGAGTCACCGAAGGTGACGGGGGCAGCGCCCCCCGTTGCCTGTCTCTTGACAAGCCGCGCCGTCGCTGAGAGAGACGCGCCATGACCTCAACTCTTATCCCTGTTGCTCTCGGCGGCGCGATTGGCGCCTCTCTTCGCTATCTGGCTGGTATAGCAGCCGTGCGGCTGCTGGGTCATGGGTTTCCCTGGGGAACGCTGACGGTCAATATCCTTGGGTCGTTCCTTATGGGGGTCATCGTTGTTTTGTTGTCTCATATCAACGGTAACCGTTTTGCTCCTTTTCTGATGACTGGCGTTTTGGGCGGGTTCACCACCTTTTCTGCCTTTTCGTTGGATGCCGTCACACTGTACGAGCGTGGTGAAATGGGTGCCGTAGCGCTTTATGTAACTGTCTCGGTCGGGCTATCTATTGCTGCTCTGTTTATAGGTGCGACCCTCGCAAGGAGTATCCTGTCATGAGCCGCGTTCAAACAATCACGGTTGGACCTGCCGACAATGATCAGCGACTAGACCGCTGGCTGAAACGGTTGTTCCCACATGTTCCGCAAGGTCGGATCGAAAAGATGTGCCGCAAGGGCGAGATACGCGTTGATGGTGGTCGGGTGAAAGCCTCGACTCGGATCAACACAGGGCAATCTGTACGCATCCCGCCACTTCCCGAGCCCGGCTCTGCGCCAAGGACTGCAGAACCATCCAAGGTCAGCCAGGCAGACGCCAAGTTGATGCGCTCCTTGGTGATCTATCAGGATGATCACATCATTGCCTTGAACAAACCCCCCGGCCTTCCGACGCAGGGTGGCAGCAAGCAGACGCGCCATATAGATGGCCTAAGCGAAGCGTTGCAGGGTGATTATGAGGACAAGCCACGCTTGGTCCACCGCCTTGATAAAGACACTTCCGGCGTTTTGCTGCTGGCCCGTACACGCGAGGCAGCTCAGGGGCTGACTGCCGCGATGCGCCACAAGGAAACCCGTAAGATTTATTGGGCATTGGTCGCGGGTGTTCCCAAACCGTATCTTGGTGAAATCCGTTTCGGTCTTGTCAAAGCGCCCGGTCACGGTGCCAAAGGCGAGGGTGAAAAGATGCAGGCGATCCATCCCGCCGAGGTCGCCAGAACACCTGGTGCCAAACGGGCGCACACGCTTTACGCAACGCTGTATCGCGTGGCTAGCCGTGCCGCTTGGGTGGCGCTTGAGCCGATCACGGGTCGGACGCACCAATTGCGCGCGCATATGGCTGAAATTGGCCACCCGATTATCGGTGATGGCAAATATGGTGGCTCTGGTCAGGAAAACATGGGTGACGGTTGGGGGGCTCAGATCGGCGGAGAAATTTCCCGCAAACTGCATCTGCACGCCCGTTCGATGACATTCATGCATCCGGTGACTGGGCATGTTCTCACTGTCACCGCCTCCTTGCCTGAACACATGGCGCGCAGCTGGGAAACGCTGGGTTGGACTGAAGACCTTGCCGCGGACGATCCGTTCGAGGACCTGCACTGATGAGCCAGACGCTACGGCTTGTGATGTTCGACATGGACGGGACCCTGATCGACAGTCAGGACTTTATTGTCGAAGCGATGCGCAGGGCTTTTGCGCAGATGGGCTTGCCGCCGCTGGATCGGGAACAGGTTTTGTCGATTGTCGGATTGTCACTGGAAAAAGCTGTGGCAACGCTGGTGCCGCATCTTTCTCCGAAAGAGGTCCGCGAAGGGGCAGAGCTTTACAAACAGTGTTTCATCACCTTGCGCGCCGAAAAGGGTGGCGAAGGCGCCGCGCCTCTTTATGCAGGCGTGCGAAAAACTCTGGATAGGCTTGCCAAAGAGGACTTTCTGTTGATGGGCGTTGCGACTGGAAAGGCCCGACGCGGCTTGGATCACGCATATGCCAGCCACAATATCGGCTCGTATTTTATCACTCACCAGACAGCGGACGACCACCCGTCGAAGCCGCACCCCTCTATGCTCGAAACAGCCTTGCGGGAAACGGGCGTGGACGCAGTGAATGCGGTAATGATCGGCGATACCAGCTTTGACATGGATATGGCCAAAGCGGCTGGGTTCCATGCATTGGGGGTCGATTGGGGCTATCATGACCGCAGCCGTTTGACGTCTGCGGATCATATTCTTGGGCAAATGGATGAATTGCCGGATTACTTGAACGGTCTTTGGGGAACAGGACTATGAGCGGATGGGCAGCTAAACGCTTTTGGAAAGAGGCGAAGGCGACGGAAACGGATGGTGGGTACACTGTACTTCTGGATGGTCGGGCCGTGAAAACACCCGCCAAAGCGGGGCTGGTCGTGCCGACACAGCGAATGGCCGAAGCGATTGCCACCGAGTGGGACGCGCAGCAAGAAGCCATCCAACCTTTGACCATGCCAGTGACCCGATCTGCAAATGCGGCAATAGACAAGGTGGCACATCAGTTTACCGAGGTCGCCGATATGGTTGCGGACTACGGAGATGCAGATTTGCTGTGCTATCGGGCAAACAGCCCGATCGAGTTGGCTGCTCGCCAAGCCGAGGCATGGGATCCGCTGTTGGATTGGGCCGCGAACGCACTGGGCTCCCGACTAGAAACACGCGTGGGAGTTTTACACGCTCCCCAGGCGGCGGATGCTCTAGAGAAACTACGGCAAAGGGTTAAGGCGATGAGCCCCTTTGAGCTGACGGCATTTCACGATCTTGTCGGAATTTCGGGGTCATTGATCATAGGATTTGCCACAATCGACGGTGTGCATGCACCTGAACGGATGTGGCAACTGTCGCGAATCGACGAACTGTGGCAGATTGAGCAATGGGGCGAGGATGATGAAGCCACTGAAATTGCCCGTAAAAAGCTGGCCGAGTTTTTACATGCCAGTCGTTTTTATAAGCTAAGTCGCTGAAAATTTAATTTTCCTGAGTAAATATTTGAATGACCAAAGGTCAACTTTGGTGGGATACGGTACACTCAAGGCTTGACCTTAGGTTCCGATTGCGACCAAACTAGTCGCTACTGAGAGGGGAGATCTCAGAAAAACCAACGAATGGCCATGCATTAAGCAGGGTCTAAAGCCGTCTTGTCTTCAAGGCGGTCAATCAGGAAGAGGTAAATATGAAAAAATCCTTAACTCTTGGCGCACTTACCGTAGCTGGTCTTGCCGCTGGCATGGCGTCTGCGGGCACCATGGATGACGTCAAAGCACGTGGCGTTCTGAACTGTGGTGTGACCACCGGTCTTGTGGGCTTCGCCGCGCCAGACGCAAACGGCGAATGGCAGGGCTTTGACGTTGCGGTTTGCCGCGCGGTTGCAGCTGCTGTTCTGGGCGACGGCAACGCGGTTGAGTTCGTTCCAACCACTGGTAAAACCCGCTTCACCGCTCTTGCTTCTGGCGAGATCGACATGCTGGCGCGTAACACCACTTGGACTTTCTCACGCGACGTTGACCTGAAGTTCGAATTCACCGGCGTTAACTACTACGACGGTCAGGGCTTCATGGTTCCTGCTGATCTGGGCGTAACCTCGGCACTAGAGCTCGACGGCGCAACTGTTTGTATCCAGACCGGTACCACAACCGAGCTGAACCTGGCTGACTACTTTGCAGCTAACGGCATGAGCTACGAGCCGGTTCCAATCGAAACTAACGCGGAAGCACAGCCTCTGTATCTGGAAGGTGCTTGTGACGTTTACACCACCGACCGTTCGGGTCTGCTGGCAACACGCGCTGCATTCGAGAACCCAGGCGACCACGTCGTTCTGCCTGAAATCGTCTCGAAAGAGCCTCTTGGTCCGCTTGTCCGCCACGGCGACAACGACTGGGGTGACGTAGTCCGCTGGACTCTGAACGCTCTGATCACTGCGGAAGAAATTGGTGTAACCTCGGCGAACCTCGACACGATCGCTGGCGAAACCAAGAACGCCGAAATCAAGCGTCTGTTGGGTACCGAAGGTACTCTGGGCGAAATGCTTGGTCTTGACGCAGAATGGGCGAAGCGCGCGATTGCTGTAGGTGGTAACTACGGTGAAATCTTCGACGCGAACATCGGTCCAGACACCGCAATCGGTGCAGAGCGTGGCTATAACGCTCAGTGGTCTGATGGCGGTCTGCTGTACTCGCCTCCGTTCCGCTAAGTTTTACGATTGCAAAGGGCGCGGTATTGCCGCGCCCTTTCTCCATCTACCAACAGTAAACCCGTCAGCCTTCAAGAGCGTGCAAATCGCCAAACGGTGCTGATGGACTTGTGAGGGGACCCCCAATGGCGACGTTATCCGACGCACACTCGGAGTCGTTCCGCTTGTCGATGCTGATCAATGACAAGCGCTACCGATCCTACACATTTCAATTCATCGCCCTTTTGCTGCTGATCGCAGCCTTTTCTTACCTTGGTTATAACCTTGTTAAGAACCTTCAGGCCGCTGGACTGAATATATCCTACAAATTCCTTGGCGATCCGGCTGGTTACGACATTAACCAGCGTTTGGTCGAATACGATAAAACATCCAGCCACTGGCGTGCATCCGTTGTGGGGGTTCTGAACACCCTGCTCGTTGCAGTCGTGGGCTGTTTCTTTGCGACAATCATCGGCGTGGTCGTCGGCGTTCTGCGCCTGTCGAACAACTGGATTGTTTCAAAATTGATGTCGGTTTACGTGGAAATCTTCCGCAACGTACCCGTTTTGATCTGGATCCTGATCATTATGGCGGTCTTTATTGCGGTCCTTCCGCAACCGCGGGATTTCCGCGGGGCGAATGCCGAAGCTTCCATGCTGTTTGATCTCTTCGCGTTTACGGGGCGGGGCTTTTATCTGCCAAGACCCTATTTCGCAGCAGAGTGGGCAACTGGCGCCACTGGCTGGCTGATCGTCATAGCACTGTTGATTGCCGGTTTTTTCGGGGCCCGCACGATTTCCAGAAATGCAACCAAGACCCAAGAGGCGACGGGTGTTCGTCCGACCACATGGTATTGGACATTGGGCGTGTGGTTTGGCCCGTTGATCATTGCGTGTTTCGTTATGGGCCTAAGCTGGGAAATACCCGAGTTGAAGGGATTCAACTTCTCTGGCGGTATCTTCGCACGTAACTCGTTCATCGCGCTGACTTTCGCTTTGTCCATTTATACGGCGGCTTTCATTGCCGAAAACGTCCGTGCGGGTATCCTGTCGGTTAGCAAGGGCCAGACCGAAGCTGCCGCTTCACTGGGGCTTCGTCCGAACCGGATCATGAACCTTGTGATCCTGCCGCAGGCCCTGCGGGTGATCATCCCGCCACTGATTTCCCACTTCCTGAACCTGACCAAAAACTCTTCTCTGGCGATTGCGGTTGGCTACATGGACCTGACGGGAACTTTGGGTGGCATTACGCTGAACCAGACAGGGCGCGCGATTGAATCCGTGCTTCTGCTGATGGCGTTCTACCTGACAATCTCGTTGTCGATCTCGGCGATCATGAACGCCTACAACAAAAGCATAGCGTTGAAGGAGCGGTGATATGAGCAGAACTGATAACATCGCCTTTGTGCGGACCGAAATGTTGCCCGAATCTCCGCCACCTGTGGCAGAGACAGGGGCGATCAAATGGCTTCGCGAGAACCTGTTCTCGTCCGTCAGCAACACCATCCTTACACTGCTGTCGCTTTATGTGATCTATCAAATCCTTTCCGGCTTCCTGCCGTGGCTGTTCGGCGGCGTCTGGACAACCTCGTCACTGAAGGAATGCCGCGAAGTACTTGATGGCGCCGTCGGGGGCTGTTTCTCGGTCCTAACCGAGCGCTGGAACCAGCTTCTGTTCGGGTTCAAGTACCCACCGGATCAATACTGGCGCATTTCGCTAGCGTTTGTCCTATTGCTGGTGGCCGTCGCGCCGGTTCTGTTCCAGAAAATGCCGCGTAAGATGCTGTATTTCACGGGCCTGTTTCCGTTTATCGGTTTCTGGCTGATCTGGGGCGGCACGATCATGTCTCCGGTCATGGTTCTGATTGGCTTCGTTGCAGGGTACATCGCTTTCTCGCGTCTAGAGCACAACAGCTTTGCCATGGGTGCTTTAGGCGGCCTGATCTCGGCTGTGATCGTTTGGTGGTTGGGCGGCTTTGTCACCGCCTCGATGCAAGGCTTTATGGCCCTTGAACAAATCCCGTCACGTGATTTAGGCGGCTTTATGCTGAATATGATCCTTGGCGTGGTCTGTGTTTCGCTCTCATTGCCGATCGGCATCGCACTGGCGCTGGGTCGTCAGTCAAGCATGCCGATCATCAAATGGATCTGCGTCGTCTTCATCGAGTTCATTCGCGGTGTGCCACTGATCACCCTACTGTTCGTGGCCAACGTGGTTCTCAGCTACTTCTTCCCTCCGGGAAGCAACCTTGACCTGATCCTACGCGTGATCATCATGATCACGATGTTCAGCTCGGCCTATATCGCCGAGGTGATCCGGGGTGCGCTGGCCGCACTTCCAAAGGGTCAGTACGAGGCGGCGGATAGCTTGGGTTTGGATTACGCGCAGTCGATGCAGCATATCATCCTGCCTCAGGCACTTAAGATCTCGATCCCGGGTATCGTGAACGTGGCGGTGGGTCTGTTCAAAGACACCACGCTGGTTTCGGTCATTTCCATGTTCGACCTTGTCGGCATGATCCGTGGCCCGATCCTCGCCTCGACAGAATGGAACGGAGTCTACTGGGAGCTTTGGGGCTTTGCTGTCCTACTGTTCTTCATCGTCTGTTTCTCGATCTCGAAATATTCACAATGGCTGGAGCGTCAGCTCCGCACCGATCATCGTTAAGAAAGGCTTGGACCAATGACTGAACAAGCTCAACAAATGGCTGTCTCGGATAAGGTGGCAATCCAAATCCAAAACATGAACAAGTGGTACGGAGCGTTCCACGTCCTGCGTGACATCGACCTGACCGTCTATAGCGGTGAACGGATCGTCATCGCGGGTCCATCAGGTTCGGGTAAATCAACTCTGATCCGCTGCATTAACGCGCTGGAAGAGCACCAGCAGGGGTCGATCACTGTTGATGGCACTTTGTTGTCGTCGGACATCAAAAACATAGACACGATCCGCTCCGAGGTTGGAATGGTGTTCCAGCACTTCAACCTGTTCCCGCACCTGACCATTCTGGAAAACTGCACCTTGGCTCCGATCTGGGTTCGTAAGACACCCAAGAAGGAAGCGGAAGAACTGGCGATGCACTTCCTGGAAAAGGTGAAAATTCCAGAGCAGGCCGATAAGTACCCCGGCCAGCTTTCGGGTGGTCAGCAGCAGCGTGTGGCGATTGCCCGTTCGCTTTGCATGCAACCTCGCATCATGCTTTTCGACGAACCAACCTCGGCGCTTGACCCCGAGATGATCAAAGAGGTTCTGGATACCATGGTAGAACTGGCCGAAGAGGGCATGACCATGCTTTGCGTAACCCACGAAATGGGCTTTGCCCGACAGGTCGCAAACCGCGTGATTTTCATGGATGCAGGCCAGATTGTGGAACAGAACGAACCCGAAGAGTTCTTCAACAACCCGCAGAACGAACGGACCAAACTGTTCCTGAGCCAGATTTTAGGCCACTGATAATCACGTCTATCAGACTAAAAAGGGGCGCTTCGGCGCCCCTTTGCTTTTGAAACTCAAGTTTCGTTCAAGTCATTCCAAATCCCGAGGCACGATAAAGTCCACCACGCGCCCACTTCCTGGGGCCGTGTCTGCCCAACCCTCAACATCGAAATCCAACACGGTTGTTGCGCAGGTCGGGTGGCTGGCAAATTTCGGGTGATCGGGTGGCGTAGCAGCCATTTGCTCGGCGAAATAGGCAATGCCTGGATTGTGGGCGATCACCAAAAGCGTTTGCCCCTTTGCCGATTTGACCGCGTGCAACAGCTGCGCAGGTTCGGCCAGATACAGGGTGTCGCTATAGCTGGCCTCAATATCCAGTTTCAGTCGCTCCAGCGTTTCACGGGTTCTGGTCGCCGTCGAACACAATACCTCATCAGGAATGTACTCGTTCAGCTTTAACCAGTTGCCCATCAGCTTGGCTGCCTGCCAGCCGCGTTCGTTTAGGGGGCGCTCATGATCCTCTAGCCCGTGGGTCCAGTCGGATTTGGCATGACGCATCAAAATCAGTCTTTTGCTCATTTCGGGTGGAACGCTTTCATGTGAAATTCGGATTGCGCTTCTAGCCTGCCATAGCTTTGGCTGATCGGGCAAGCGCGACGTACTTTGCAGCCTTGATAACACTCCGCCCCTTCCGGTGTTTCCAGATGGGCTTTGCAGGCTGCCACGTCATAGCTGCCGCCTGCAAAAGCCATGACAGGGCAGGCGGTAATGCAGGGGCCTATGCAGTAGCTACACGGGCTTCTGGCAGGTTCAGGCAATGTTAGCAGGCGGGGGATGCGCACCGCTCCGCGAAAGCTAAGCCAAAGTCCCTGGCGTTTGTGAACGAGCAGCCCAACCGGAGACGACCACGCTTCGTCACTGTCCAGCGCCCAGGCGATGAACGGGGGGTAGGGTGGCCCATCGGAAGGAAAGACCGCCTGACCACCCCAATCTTCGGCCAACTTACGGATGATGCGCTTGGAATACCGATCCAGCGGATCAGCCCCCCCATCTGAATAGTCGGAAGAGGCCGAAAAATCCGTCCAGAAGGCTTTTTCCTGAGGCGCCAAAAGAACGACAGTGTCGCCGCCGTCATGCACCATCCCGACGATCTCAAGCGAGACCGTTTCGGGCGCGGGCTCAAACGTCATTTCTTGCGAAACGGCAGGGTTAGTGACCAACCAAGCTTCGACGGGCGGTCATCTTGCCATTGAAGTCCGATTGCCATTTCTTCATGCCCTTTTTCCGGTTGAGGAATATAGGTGCCAAAGATACGGTCCCAAACGGAAAGCGCAAACCCGTAATTGCTGTCATGTTCGTGCCGATGCACTGAATGATGCACGCGGTGCATATCGGGTGTGACCAGCACCATCCGCACCAAGCGGTCCAACCCCAAAGGCAGTTTCAGGTTCGAATGGTTAAACAGCGCTGTGCCGTTTAGCAGGATTTCAAACACGATAATCGCAACCGCGGACGGCCCGATCAGATAGACCAGCCCGATTTTCAGCAGCATTGAAAAGGCGATCTCAACAGGATGGAACCGGATCGCCGTGGACACGTCAAAATCTCGGTCGGCGTGGTGCATCCGGTGGAAGCGCCACAAGATCGGTACCTTGTGGGTGATCAGATGCTGCGCCCAGATTGCGAAGTCGAAAAACAATACGGCCAACATGAATTCGACCCACACTGGCCAGTCGACCATGTTCAACACGCCCCAGCCATTGGCTGCGGCATCAACCGCGGCCCCGACGGCCAACAAAGGCACCAGCATCCCCAACAACTGAAGTGTGCCCGTGTTGAGAAAACTGAGTGCCCAGTTCGTTGTCCAGCGTCGCACGCGTGTGTGTGCACGTGCGCGACGGGGCAAAAGGGCCTCGGCGAGAGCGAAAAGGGCAAACAGCCCAAGAAAGACCGATAGCCGGATCAGAGATTCATGTTCCATAAACGGAATGTATATCGCGCACCGCCCAACACAAGGGGGCAGTATGCATTAAGTCAGCCGGATTAGCGAACCAGCACCATGTTCGGTGTAAAGTTCCAGCAAGCAGGCGTTCGGGGCGCGTCCGTCCAGAATGACCACCGCGCGAACACCTTGTTCCAAAGCATGCAAGGCCGTTTCCGTTTTAGGTATCATTCCGCCTGCAATCGTGCCTTCGTCGGTCATGTCTCGGATCTGTCCTGCGGTCAGCTGGGTCACCAGCTCGCCATCCTTGTTCTTCACGCCGGACACATCGGTCAGCAGCAACAAACGATCCGCTTTCAACGCACCAGCAATTGCCCCCGCCATTGTGTCGCCGTTGATGTTGAACGTCTCGCCCTCGCGACCAGCACCTAGGGGGGCTATCACCGGAATGGTGTCATTACCCAACAGGTCGCGCAAAATAGTTGGGTCTACATCGTTCGGCGTGCCGACAAAGCCCAGATCTGGGTTGGTCTGGTCACACGTCACCAGATTTGCATCTTTGCCCGAAAGCCCAACAGCCTTGCCACCCTGACGGTTGATCGCCTGAACGATCTTTTTGTTCACAACGCCGGACAGCACCATTTCAACCACTTCGACAGTGGCCGCATCTGTCACGCGCTTGCCATTCACAAACTCGGACTGGATATCCAGTTTCTCAAGCATCGCGTTGATCATCGGCCCACCGCCGTGCACGATAACCGGTTTTACGCCGACCATCTGCATCAGCACCACGTCACGCGCGAACATCTCCATGCCTTCGTCGCTGCCCATCGCGTGACCACCAAGTTTGATAACCACAATCGCATCATGGTAACGCTGTAGATATGGCAGAGCTTCAGAGAGGGTACGGGCAGTGGCGATCCAGTCGCGGTTCATGGTTTGCTTCTTCATCGTTGTTCCTCGGGGTTCCGCAACGTTATCCGACGTGCCGCGAAAATTCGCAAGGGTTGCGATTATACCAATGTTGCGATCAACGCCCGCAAAGTCGCAATGCCCCAACCCTTTTCCGAGGACGTGACGATCAGCTCGGGATAGGCAGCCGGATGCTTGGCCAGCTTTTCACGAACCTGTTCGATCACCTTCTCGCGCTCTTTTTCCTTCACCTTGTCGGCTTTGGTCAGAATGGCCTGAAAGGTTACGGCGCTTTTGTCCAGCAGGTCCATGATGTCTTCATCAACCTTTTTGATCCCGTGGCGCGAGTCGATCAGCACAAAGGCGCGTCGCAAAGACTGACGCCCAGACAGATACTGTTTCAACAGGCGCTGCCATTTTTCAACTACGGCAAGCGGCGCATTGGCAAAGCCATAGCCGGGAAGGTCGACCAGATAATGGCTTTCGGCAGCGGTGAAAAAGTTGATCTCTTGCGTACGGCCCGGCGTGTTTGATGCGCGCGCCAAGCCTTTGCGGCCCGTCAGCGCGTTGATCAGGCTGGATTTTCCGACGTTCGATCGCCCAGCAAAACATACCTCCATCCGGTCGGCTGGCGGCAGGCCGTCCATGGCCACCACGCCTTTTAGAAATTCGGTTTCACCCGCGAAAAGCAAGCGACCCTTTTCAGCGGTTATCGCATCAGGCTCATCGGCCAAAGGAAAGCGGATCTGCATCATAATACCTCGACCGTGTCGTCCTGATTAAGCCAGCCACCCTTGGTGACGACCAGATAAACGCCGCAATCCTGATGACCGAAGCCATCGCGCAGCGCCGCCAATGTGTTGGCGTCTTTTTCACCCGTTGCCGGATCAACCATCGTCGCATTGCAACGGCGGATGTGTTCGCGCACTTCGCATTCGACGCTGCCGATGCGGATGGTTTTGCCGATCCATTTACGTTCCGCCCAAGGCTGAAGCCCCTCGACCAGCAGATTCCCGCGCCAACGCATCGGGTTCAGGCTTTGCCCCATAAAGGCTTCCAACGCACGATGCGACGCCATGTTGATCAGCGAGATACTTGGGTAATCTGTATCATGCATCGCTTGTTCGGCGCGAACCAGACGGGCTGGCAGATATTTCCCGCCATTTGAGATGCGCATCACCCATTGGATAAATTCGCCTGCGTCCCCGTCATCATCGGGATTGATCGTCAGATCAGGGCGGTCTGGATGGCTGAGGGTCAGAGTGCGATAGGCCGGATCGGTGTAGCAGTTGATTGCCTGTAAACGCGGGGATTTGGTGCCAATCGAAAACTCGTTGCTGGGCTGCCATCTGGGGCGGTCCACGTCAAAACAAGACCGTTCATGCGCAACCGCCCAACGACGATCCCAGGGCAATCCCTTGCCCTGGGTCAATTCGGCTTGATCTATACGCTCGCGGCTGTGCGACTTGATCGGGTGCCGCCAGATTTCCGCGACATGCGCCATTACTTTTTCTCGTCCTTTGGCTTCTTTTTGAAGCTGGATTTAATGTTACCGAAGACGTCCGGTTTATAACCGTGGCTGCGCATGATCAGATATTGCTGGGTGAAGGTGATCGTGTTGTTGGCAATCCAGTAGATCACCAGACCGCTTGCAAAGCTGCCCAGCATGAACATAAAGACCCAAGGCATCCACGCAAAGATCATCGCCTGGGTCGGATCTGTTGGCTGCGGATTCAGTTTCTGCTGCAACCACATCGAAATACCCAGCAGGATCGGCAATACGCCAAGGCTGACGATAAAGAAGATCGAGTCCGGCCCTGGTGTTGCGTAAGGCAGCAAGCCGAACAGGTTCAGGATCGAGGTGGTGTCCGGTGCGGACAAGTCTTTGATCCAGCCGATCCAAGGCGCGTGACGCAGTTCCAGCGTGACGAAAATCACCTTGTAGAGCGAGAAGAAGATAGGGATCTGTAACAACATCGGCAGACAGCCCGATGCAGGATTGACCTTTTCCTTCTTGTATAGCTCCATCGTCAGCTGCTGTTGCTTCTGACGGTCGTTTCCGGCCTTTTCTTTGATCTCTTCCATCTTCGGCTGCAGCTCGCGCATGCGTGCCATAGAAGAATAGGATTTGTAGGCCAGTGGGAACAGGATCGCTTTGATCAGCAACGTCAGGCCGATAATCGCCCAGCCCATCGAACCGGCGATGCCAAAGCCCGCCATTGTCGCGTTCAGCCAGTGCAGAACCGCAAAGATCGGTTTTGTCAGGAAGAAGAACCAGCCCCAGTCGATACTATCCAGAAAGCCCAGAATGCCCGCGCGTTCATAGTTGCGAATGGTTTCCCATTCCTTTGCACCTGCAAACAGTTGGGTGGTAACTTCAGCGGTAGCACCCTGCGCAATCGTGACGGGCAGGCCGACCGCCTCGGTTTGGTAGATGTCGTGGCTTTCGAAGTACTTCGCAACCGAGCGGAAGCCAGTGGATTGGTTCGGGATTAGCGTCGTCATCCAGAAGTGGTCGGTAAAGCCGATCCAGCCGTTTTCCAGAACGTCCAGACGTTCGGCAGTGGTGCCTTCGCGGGCGTCGAAATCCATATCCGGCATGTCGCGGTACTTCAGTTCCTGAAGCTCACCATCAGACATGCGGACCATGCCTTCGTGCAGGATGAAAAAGTTTTTCGCGTCCGCGGGTTCCCCATGACGGCGGATCAGACCATATGGGCGCAGAGTGATGTCGCCACCGTTGTTCTGGACCGACTGGGTGACCGAGAACAGATAGTCTTCGTCCACGCTGATCGTGCGGCGGAAAATCTGGCCGGAACCGTTGTCCCAAACCAGCGTTACAGGCGAGGTTTCGGTCAATGTGTCGTTGCCTTCAACCTGCCACGGTGTTTCTGGCCCGGGAACCTGAGCAGCGTCCAGACCCGCCGAAGCGGTCCAGCCGTGCAGGGCGTAGTAGGCGCCGTCAGTGCCCATGGGCGAAAACACCGTTACGATAGGCGCGTCATCATCCAGCGTTTCGCGGTAATCTTTCAGGCGCAAGTCGTCGATACGGCCGCCGGTTAGGGCAATCGAACCCTCGATGCGGGCGGTTTCGATGGTCAGGCGCGGGGTTTCTTCGGCGACAGCCTGACCTTCGGGTGCGGTCATTGCTGCGCTAGAGTCACTGTCCCCGGCGGGCAAGGAGATCTGTCCGGTCGCGGCGTCTGTTACAGATTGCTCGGCGACAGGCGCGTTCGGATCGTTCGCGGGCTGTTCTGGCGGTGGGAACAGTACGAACCAAACGAGGATCACAACAAAGCTCAGAACCGTTGCAAGGATAAGATTTCTATTCTGTTCGTCCATCGGGACCGCCACCTGTTTCTGTTTCACGGTGGTTCAACAGATCAGGGATAGAAAGGTCAAGCGCTTTTCCACGATATATGCGCCTTCGCGGCCTTTCGCCTAGGCTTTGCGGCCCTCGATGCGCGGAGTCTGCACAAGTTTGGCCCGATAACGCTTGATCCAGGGAATCGTATCTTCTAGCGGCATGGGCCGCGCAATCGCAAATCCCTGAATGTGGGTGCACCCCAAAAGTGACACGCGCGAGTACTCTCCAACCGTTTCGACCCCTTCGGCGACGGTTTCCAAATCCAGTCGTTCGGCCATGGTCAAGATCGCCTCGACCATGCGCTGTTGTTCATGATCTTCGTTCAGGCGCGTGACAAATGAACGGTCGATTTTCAGGCGTGAAATGGACAAGCGGCGGATTGATGTGATTGAGGTTTGCCCCGTTCCGAAATCATCCAGATCAATCGGGCAACCCATTTTGGACAGATCGGCCAAAGACCGCGTGACAACATCATTCGCATTGTGAGAGACCACGTCTTCCAAGACTTCGATGCCCAAACGGGTCGCTGGAATATCGAACCGGTCCAGGGTCCAGCGGATGCGATCCGGAAGCTGCGGGTCGGCCAGTTCGGACTGCGCCAGGTTGACGCTGACCTGGCGAACCGTTTGATCTGCCCGATCCCATGTGGTTAGCCCGTGCAACGCTTCCTGTAGCATGACGTCGGTCAAGCGCGGCATGAGGCCGGCGTTTTCGATCACCGGTAAAAAATCGGTAGGCGGTAGGGGGCCGCGTTCGGGATGTTCCCACCGTACCAACGTTTCAAACCCGGTGACATCCCCTGTGTCAGTAGACACTTGTGGTTGGAACCACGCCCGGATCTGACCGTTTTCCAGAGCCTCCTGTACCTCATCCGCGATCTGGTTGCGCGACAGGCTGCGGTTTTTCATCGCTTCGGTAAAGGCGCGGATCGCGCCGCCCCCCTGACCACGGGCTTCTTCCAGTGCGATCTGGGCCGCTTCTAATATACTTGTCCCAGTCGCTTCTGGGCTTTTGGTTGTCAGGCAAAAGCCGCAGGAAGTGCTAAGATAAAGCGTGGCACCTTCAAGATGATAGGGCGCTTCGATTGCCGCCTGCAGCCTTCCCGACAGGGAAATACCGGGTTCAAGGGTGCAACGCGTTGAAGGTGCCAGTGCTACGGAAAAACGATTGTCTGCAATCCGAAACGTCCGGTCTGCGCCGCGTAGCACTGTTGAAATACGCGTTTGCACGTCCAGTAAAATACGATCCACCGAAGCTACACCATGTCGGGTCGTCAGTTCCTCTGGATCGTCTAAGGCCAAAACGAAACACGCCGATTTGCGCCCGCTTCCTGCGCAGTCAGACTGAAGCCTGCCCAAATGCGCCAGTGCGTCCTGCAGTGGGGATTTTTGCATGGTATCCGCCGAGGCCCCGCGCGACGATAAAATCAACAGGCCGGGGGTCAGCAAGGCGGCGGTCAAAAGCGCCGCTTCTCCACCAAACCAAAACGCACCCAAAGCAATTGCAGGGGCAAAGACCGCGATCTGCGGTCCGTTCAAAAACGACTTCAGAAATGTTTGAAATCGATGCGTCATTGGCCAATCCGATCAGTTGATCTTTCGGCCACTCTAATCCCAAATCTGTTTGCAGCAGATTAACGCAGAACAGGAATATCGTCGCTTTCGGGTGTTTCTTGCGGCAAAGCCAGCCCCGCAAAGTCAAAAAGCTTGGGATCCAGCATGTGCGACGGGCGGATATTCGTCAGCGCCTTAAACATCACCTGCCTGCGTCCGGGGCTGTTTTTCTCCCACTGATCAAGGATCATCTTGACCTGCTGGCGCTGCAATCCGTCCTGCGAGCCACACAGATCGCAAGGAATGATCGGGTAGTTCATCGCGTTGGCGAATTTCTCGCAATCGGCTTCGGCGACATGGGCCAACGGGCGGTAAACGAACAGATCGCCCTCTTCGTTGACCAGCTTAGGCGGCATCGTCGCCAAGCGCCCGCCGTGAAAGAGGTTCATAAAGAATGTCTCAAGGATATCATCGCGGTGATGGCCCAGTACCACGGCTGAACAGCCCTCTTCGCGGGCAATGCGATATAGGTTCCCTCGCCGCAAACGCGAGCAGAGCGCGCAATAGGTTCGGCCAGCTGGCACCTTGTCTTTCACGATCGAATAGGTGTCCTGATACTCGATCCGGTTCGGGACCTTCATCTTGTCCAGAAACTCGGGCAGCACGGTTGATGGAAATCCCGGTTGCCCCTGATCCAGATTGCACGCTAGCAGTTCAACCGGCAACATGCCGCGCCACTGTAATTCGTGCAGCACTGCCAATAGCGTGTAGCTGTCTTTTCCCCCCGACAGACATACCAGCCATTTGGCGCCGCGTTCGATCATGCCGTATTGTTCAATCGCCTCGCGCGTTTGGCGCACGATGCGTTTGCGCAGCTTCTTGAACTCGGTCGAGCTGGGTGCGCCGTGGAACAGGGGGTGGATATCATCAAGATCGTCAAGCATGGCGCGGCTATACTTGGGCGATGGGGATCGGGCAAGGGGCGGCTGTTTCCAACCACCCCTTTCCGCTTACCGCACCAAGCCCGGCGGCAATGTCCTTTCGTGGCGTGTCTCCAGCCCGATGTCGCGCCGCAGGTGGTTTGGCAATTCGTCAACGGGCGGAGGATGATTGCGCCTGCTAACTGCAACAGCCACTATGCTGCGCAGCACGGTCAGCAACCCATGCCGCCGGATCAGGGTTTCCACGTCAAAACGCGGGTTCGGGTTTTCCACATAGGGATTGGTCAAGATCATTGTGATTTCCGCTCGCGGTTCCGCGCGGCCTCTGTTTAAGTTTGGTTTGAAGTTGGAAAACAGAAGATCAGGGTCTTCGGGCGCATTGAGCCTTTGACTTCAGATCGGTGTTTTCAGGAATGCACCCTTTGGGTGCGGTGACGAAACTACGACGCTTTTGCAGTCGATGGTTCCGAATGTAGGGCCGCCCAGCAATTCATGGCAAAGCCCAAACCCGCAAAACGTTGGAGTGCGAAAACATAGTTAGTCATGTGATGCCCTCCTGTGTTGATTGTTGCGGACGTGTCTCTTTTACCCAGCCTGCGACATTTTGGTAGTATGAAACTCCTGACCCGCAAAAGTTGTGTCCTAAAGAACACGCTTGCTGCGCCGATCATCTACATACGAAAACGCAATGGCGCGAAAAGGGATCACAATGTCCGAAAACACTTTAAAGGTTTTACGCCCCATGTGGCTTGTCCTTGGTCTCGTCTCGGTCGCGCTGGGCGTTCTGGGGATCGTCTTGCCGGTTTTACCAACCACACCTCTGATGATCCTGGCCGCGTTCTTCTTTTCCAAAAGCTCGCCAAGGCTTGAGCAATGGTTGCTTGATCACCGCGTCTTTGGGCCTGTCATCGCGGATTGGCGGGAAAGCGGGGCGATATCGCCGAAGATTAAAGTCATCGCCACCGGTACCATGGGCGCAGTTTTTCTTTTAAGCCTGATCATGGGTGTAAAACCGTTTGTCCTGAACATTCAGGCGGTGTGTTTGGGCGGGGCTGCATGCTTTGCGCTGTCGCGCCCGAGCACGTGATTATCGTGGATCAGCGCCACGACGCATTCGCCCAGAAATAGGGTAAAGTACGGCTACGAACGCGGCCGCAGCTGCCATACTCCACCAAAGCAATTGCCCGCCCCCGAGTTTTAATAGAGTCCCTCCAATTAACGGACCCAACGCAAAGCCGAAACCGGCCAAAGCGGCTGCTCCGAAATAGCTGCCCTTCATCCCGTCGGGTGCCATGCGGTCGATCAGTATTTGAACGGTCGGGAACAGAATTACTTCTCCGACGCTTAAAACGAAAATTGAGACCAGAATGGCCGTTTCACTGGTCGCTGAAACCGAAGCAAGCATAGAAAATGAAACTGCCATCAGCCCGGCCCCGATCATCGAACGAGTCATCGGATGGAAACGTCTGGTGGCTGATAGCAACGGGAATTGCAGCACAAGCACCGTCAGCCCGTTGGTCAGTGTTATAATCGGGTAAAAGGCAACAACATCCGGGTGCCCCGCGATTTGCAGAAACTGGATCACACCGGCTTCAAGTTGGGAATAGGAAATTCCGCCAAGAAACATCGCGAAGACCAGAACCAGAAAGCTGTGGTCGGCTGAAAGTGTCCGAATAACCGATCGGAAAGAAAATGGCTCGGCCCCTTCTTGGCGTTCAACAATATGCTCTCGGGAAAAAACAATAAGGGCGGCGACAAGATAAAGTGTCATCGTACCCGCAACCATAAGAAACGTGGTTTGTTTTCCAGTGATGCCCCAATACACACCTGCCAAAGGACCAAATGAAGCGCCAACGTTCAGTGCATAATAGCGGGCGTGAAGGGCCAGGTCTTTGGCGTCCCGATCCTCTAATACATCTGTGATGAGTGCCTTGCCCGACGGCTCGATCCCGCTTCGTGAAATCGATTGCAGGACCATGGCGCCAAGAATGATCCAAAGGTTATCGGTCAGACCTAGGGTTGTCAGAGCAAAAATGGCGATAACCAATGCGCCCACGATGATTTTTCTACGACCAAACAGATCCGAAAGGTAGCCGACATAAAACCCGATCGTATTTCCGACAATCGAGGGGATCGTCAGGAACAGTCCGATCTGAGCGGCGTTCAACCCGTGGTTTTCGTACAGGATCACGGCCAGATACGGCCAGACCATAAAAAACGTAAACCGGTTGGCCATGGTGGCAATAATCACCAGCCACACGGTGGC
This sequence comes from uncultured Rhodobacterales bacterium, assembly GCA_964453855.1. Taxonomy (GTDB): domain Bacteria; phylum Pseudomonadota; class Alphaproteobacteria; order Rhodobacterales; family Rhodobacteraceae; genus JASMHC01. The sequence goes on along the minus strand of CAYVRN010000005.1, from coordinate 26,719 downwards.
GGTGAATTGCGAAAATGATTTTAGCATAATGCGCTCCGAGAATACATCTCTTGTGCAATCTCTGATTTTGAAAGGCAAGACTGTTTCAGCTTTTCGTTGCTACCCCTTCACCCCCGGCAGGGCGCGACGATCAAAGCTGACCGATTTCACCAGAGCAAAGACATGTGATCCTTCGGTCAGCGCAAGATCACGCACAGCTGCCCGTGTCACACGGGCCTGCAAATGTGTTGCGCCCAGATCGATCAGCACCTCGACAAAAGCGCTGCCTTCTTCGGGCGATAACTTTAGAATGCGGCCGTCGTGGATATTGCGCGTACTGATGCCCTCGGGGCGTTTTACAGCTAATGTTACGTCCCGCGCCCTGACCCGCAAGCGCAGAGACTGCCCTATCGGCGCATCCAGATACGGCATCTCAAAGGCCAGCCCGCCGACGTCAACCGATGTCAGATGCATTTCTTGGTCATGGCCGGCCACAACCCCTTCAAGGATTGTTCCCGCTTCAAATCGTCCTGACAGTCCCTGCAAATCCGGGCGTTCCAGCATTTCGGACACAGGGCCATCCGCAATCACCTTGCCGGTTTGCATCATCACCACATGATCGGAAATTTGCGCAACCTCATCCAACGCATGGGTGACATAGATCACCGGCACACCGAAACGTTTGGGCAGGTCGGCGATCATCGGTAGAATATGGGCCTTGGCGCGGTGATCCAAAGCGGCCAGCGGTTCGTCCATCAACATCAATCGCGGCTGACCGAGCAAACTGCGGGCGATGCTGACGCGTTGGCGTTCGCCGCCTGACAAATCCTGCACGGGGCGATGGAGCAAAGCGTCGATCCCCAAGGCTTCGATCACAGCGTCACGCCTTATACCGCTGTCATGGCGGGCGCGCTTTTCGGCAAACGCCAGATTGCCCGCCACATCGAGATGTGCAAACAATCGGGCATCCTGAAACACGAAACCAACACGGCGTTGGTGTGCAGGCATCGTTTTCCCACCCAGCCACACGTCTTCCCCGCAAACCACGTTTCCAAGCGCACGGGGTTCGTGTCCGGCGATGACGCGCAGCAGCGACGACTTTCCGCAGCCTGACGGGCCGAAAAGCGTCGTCACCCCTTGGGCGGAAAAGGTTTGGGAAACCTCAAGAACAAACCTGTCCCGAGGCAGACGGATATCTACGGACAAACCCATCATATCACCCGCACCGGAAAGCGGCGGTTCACGGTGAAAACCACCAAAAGCACGGCAAACGAAAACGCCAAAAGCACCGCCGACAACCAATGTGCCTGAGCATAGTTTAGCGTTTCGACGTTTTCATAAATGGCAATCGAAATCACTTTGGTTCGACCGGGGATGTTGCCGCCTACCATCAGGACAACGCCGAACTCGCCCAGAGTATGCGCGAAACTTAGCACCAATCCAGTGATGTAGCCCCGCATTGCCAATGGGGATGCGACTGTAAAAAACCTGTCCAGCGGTGACGCGCCCAATGATGCTGCCGCCTCCATTGGACCACGCCCCACGGCCTCAAATGCCGATTGCAGCGGCTGCACCATGAAAGGCAGGGAATATACCACCGAGGCCAGCACGAGCCCTGTAAAGCTAAAGGTCAAGCTTTGTCTGGTGAGGCTTAGGAAGAAACCGCCAAAACCCGTGTTTGGAGAAAACAGGATCAGCAGGTAAAATCCCAACACGGTTGGCGGCAGTACCAGCGGCAGGGCGGTAATCGCTTCAAGTACCGGTTTCAGTCGCGATTTGGTGCCTGCCAACCACCACGCCAAAGGCGTTCCAATAACCAGCAGCACAACGGTTGTGACCAGCGCAAGCCGCAGGCTAAGCCAAAGAGGGGCAAGATCAGGGCTCATGGGCGGGCATATCCGTAGTCGTCAAGAACCACCAAAGCGGCGTCCGAGGCAAGATAGGCCAGAAACCCTTGGGCTGCCAGATTGCCCTTGCCGTGACTTAGCAAAACCGCATCCTGCAAAATCGGGCCGTGCAGATCATCAGGCACAACAGCGAACACCCCTTCGGCGGCTTGCGCCATCGACATGGCCACCAACCCGACCCGGGCATTGCCTGATGCCACCATACCAAATGCCTGACCTACGTTTTGCCCCTGTACGACTTGCCCCTGCAAATGCTCTGTCAGGCCTGTTGCGTCCAACACTTCTTGCGCAGCCCGCCCATAAGGCGCCAGCGCCGGATTTGCGATGGCAACAAAGCCTTCGTCTTTTAACGCCTCAAGCCCCTGAGCGACCGGAAAATTCTGATCCGCGCTGAAAATCGCCAAACGGCCGACCGCATAGGTGAACCGGCCATGCGCCAAGCCTTGTTCTTCTAACAATAGCGGTCTTTGGTCATCGGCCGCCAGAAAAACATCATAGGGGGCACCATGTAGAATTTGCGCATAATGCTGCCCCGTCGAGCCGCTAGCCAACTGTATCTCATGGCCGCTTTCGTTTTCGTAAAGCGAGGCCAGCACCCCGGCCGGTTTCAGAAAATTTGCGGCGACGGCCACCAAGGCCTGCTCGGCACGTAGGGGCAGAGCGGCAAAAAGCAGGGCGATCATAAAAAGCCGGCGGGTCATGGCGCATCAATAGCCCAGATTTTCTGATGCGCCCAGAGGGATCACTGACTTAAATCAAGGTCGGAAATCCGCAGATGTTTTAAATCGAGCAAAAGGAGATTTGCATGACGTGGCTGACGGTGATCCTTCACCTTTTTATAGGCGCGACCCTTGCGGGCGTTGGCATCGTCGCTGTTCTGGTCGCGGGCTACGGAACCCTCTGGCCGCTTGCCCTGTCAGTCTTGGCAGGTTTCTTACTGGCGTTCCCCGTATCGTTCCTGATTGAACGGGCATTGCGGGGCTAGACAGTCTCTTTTTGAGCGGTAGCGACGCGAAAAAACTCGGAAAAAACTGCGGCGCAATAGAGCGAGAGAAATAACATCTCGCCGCCATCCTCAATTATCCCGACAAGTTCAGCCAAGAACGCTATCTGAAGATTTCCGGCGATTAGATTGTGGGCGAGGTCAAAGACAATTCCACAAAAGAACATTCCAAATACAGCCAAGGCAATAACTTTTATGGGCCCGCGAAAATGTGGAACCGCATTGCGCCAAGAATAAAGCAAAGCGCTGAACACGATCAGCCCCAGAATTCCGAAGCCCAATATCTCGCCGATCGATGCCCCATCCAAACCAAACATACCGTTATATCCGTTTCGATCCAGTTCCGCGCCAATGCTTTCGTGGATCTGCCCTGAATCATCGGCCAAAAATGCGGCTGAGGCGACGGCAACGCCAACATACGCCCGGTTGCGTGTCATCATAAAGCTGACCAGTGAAAAAACACAGGCTATGGTCCATTTGCCGAAGCCAAAAACTTCGGGATAACCGAAGTCATTGTAGAGGTTGAAATGCCCATAAAGAACTTCGACAGAGCGAATGCTGCCAGTGTGGGGCAATACCCCGAGAACTGTATGAAAGCTTATAAAAAAGATGTCCGCAATGATCAAAGCCGTGAACAAGCGGCGCGCTACGGCATTGTCGAAGACTGGCATTAGAAGTGCCCCTGTTCTGAGCCGTGTTCCCATGTAATCGTCGAAAAAAATGAGCCGAGGAAACGGCCAATGAAAGAATAGTGACAGCCTACAGGAAATTTCTGTAAATGTCTGCGTCTTTAATAAGAGACAACAGTCTTTAGAATAGTGGTCAGATCACCCCAGCTTGGTACATCAATCCCCATTGACCAATCCGCAAATCCGCAGCATATCCCGCGCATGACTGATCTCGCCAGAATCCGCAATTTTTCCATCGTGGCCCACATCGACCACGGCAAATCCACCCTAGCCGACCGGCTGATCCAGCTGACGGGCACGGTGGCCGAGCGCGACATGAAAGCTCAGATGCTAGACAGCATGGATATCGAGCGCGAGCGCGGGATCACCATCAAGGCCAACTCGGTGCGGATCGAATACCCCGCCAAGGATGGAAATACCTATATCCTGAACCTGATCGACACCCCCGGTCACGTAGACTTCGCCTATGAGGTCAGCCGCTCGATGCAGGCGGTCGAGGGCTCTTTGCTGGTGGTGGACGCCACCCAAGGCGTCGAGGCGCAGACGCTGGCCAACGTCTATCAGGCTATCGACGCCGACCACGAGATCGTTCCTGTCCTGAACAAGATTGACCTTCCCGCCGCCGAGCCCGAGCGGGTTTGCGAGCAGATCGAAGACGTCATTGGCATCGACGCCAGCGAGGCTGTCGAAATCTCGGCCAAGACAGGTATCGGCATCCCCGACGTTCTGGAAGCTATCGTCAACCGCTTACCCGCGCCCTCCGGCACCCGCGATGCGCCGCTGAAAGCCATGCTGGTCGACAGCTGGTATGATGCCTACCTTGGCGTTGTCGTTCTGATCCGCGTCATGGACGGCGTGATCAAAAAGGGCGACCAGATTCGCATGATGAAGACCGCCGCGACCTATAAGATCGACAAGCTGGCAGTTCTGAAGCCCAAGATGGTTGATATCGCCGAGCTAGGACCGGGCGAGATCGGCGTTTTCACTGCCTCGATCAAGCAGGTGCGTGACACCAAAGTGGGTGACACGATCACCCACGAAAAGAAACAATGCGCCCAAGCGCTGCCAGGCTTTAAGCCGTCAATCCCCGTGGTTTTCTGTGGCTTGTTCCCTGTGGATGCCAACGATTTTGAAGACCTGCGCGACGCGATCGAGAAGCTGCAACTGAACGACGCCAGCTTCAGTGCCGAAATGGAAACCTCGGCCGCGCTGGGTTTCGGCTTCCGCTGCGGCTTCCTTGGTCTGCTGCACCTCGAAGTGATCCGCGACCGTCTGGAACGCGAGTATGATCTGGATCTGATCACCACCGCGCCATCGGTTGTGTACCACATCCACATGAAAGACGGGACGATGCAGGAACTGCACAACCCCGCCGACATGCCCGATCTGACCTATGTCGATCACGTGCAGGAACCCCGCATCAAGGCCACAATCATGGTGCCTGATGAGTATCTGGGTGACGTGCTGAAACTGTGCCAAGACCGCCGCGGAATTCAGCAGGACCTGACCTATGCCGGCACCCGCGCGATGGTTGTTTATGACCTGCCGCTGAACGAGGTTGTGTTCGACTTCTACGACCGTTTGAAATCGGTCACCAAAGGCTATGCATCGTTCGATTACCAGTTCACCGAATACCGTCAGGACAATCTGGTGAAAATGCAGGTGCTGGTGAACGAAGAACCCGTCGATGCGCTGTCCATGATGGTGCACCGCGACCGCGCCGAAATGCGCGGCCGTGCGATGTGCGAAAAGCTCAAAGACCTGATCCCGCGTCACATGTTCAAAATCCCGATCCAAGCGGCCATCGGCGGCAAGGTTATCGCCCGCGAAACCCTGTCGGCGCTGCGCAAAGACGTGACCGCCAAATGTTACGGCGGCGACGCAACGCGTAAACGCAAGCTGCTGGACAAGCAGAAGGCGGGTAAGAAAAAGATGCGCCAGTTCGGGAAAGTCGAGATCCCGCAAGAGGCGTTTATCTCGGCGTTGAAGATGGATGATTGACACAATTTGTTGCTGCAAATTGCTTTGCCGTTGGCGATAAACTTATAACCCCGACGGGGCTTTCTGATCGTCGCGCAACGGGGGCGAAAGCAGTGCTTCGGCGTCGTCCCCGTCCAGTAGGTTGCCTGCCTCGTCGACCAAATCTTGATCGGCGTCGTTCCAGCCCTTGATGCCCAGTTTGACTGACCGGACATCGCTATAGCCGATCATTGTCAGAACCTCGCAAGCAAGCGCCGAGCGGTTCCCCGAGCGGCAGATCACCAACACCGGCTTGTCGCGCGCCGAGACCAGTTCCGGTTCCGTTTCGGCATAGTTCCACTCTGCCGCGCTTTCGAGGATCCCGCGCGGAACGTTCAGCGATCCGGCAATTCGCACCCGCGCAAATTCTTCCCGTTCGCGGATGTCCAGCATCAGGGCATCGGGGGTGTCTTCCATGAAGTCAGGCACATCCCACGGCATAATCTCGATGATCCGTTCGGCGGCTTCAGCCGCAAGTTGGGCATAGGTCTTGCGGGACATTTCGGCCTTCCTGTCAGTGTCTCTAGCAACATAGGAAGCAAAGGGCCCATGCTCAAGCGGGTGTCCGCGCTTATGCTTTAAACCCAAGCGCATGTAGGATGGGTGCTCTGCGCCCATCATTCCCCGCGCTCAACCAACGCCGTCAAAATCGCCACCGCCTCTGGGCTGTCCCAATGGGCATCCCCCGTCAGTCGCGCAATTTCGCGCGCGTCTTGGTTCAGAACCACCGTCACCGGCAAGCCCAACACCGCCATATCCCGCGCCAAGGCCTGTTTCGGGTCAAGATGTTTGGGAAGGTTCTCGACCCCGATCTCGGCAAAGAACTTGTCAATCGCGGGCTGCGGATTGCGGCCTGTGGCGATCGTGATCACGTCCAGCCCCTTACCCTCAAACGCTTTGTCCAAAGCTTCAAGCGTCGGCATCTCGGCGCGGCAGGGGGCGCACCATGTGGCCCAGAAATTCACCACCGTATACTGCCCCTTGAAGGCCTCGAAATTCATCGGCTGGCCGTCCTCGCCGACAAAGGCGGTATCGACAAACGGTTTCGGGGCCGAGAAGTTCAGCTTTTTCATGTCGCCCGCCCGAAGTGGCTCAAACGCCGAATAATCCGCCTGTGGCTCTTTATCAAAGAAAGTCATGCCAACGAAAATTGCACCTGCCGCAATGACGATATAAAGGAGCGTCTTAAGACTGAAATTCATATTACCTCCGTAAGGGCAGCCAGATGACTGAAAAATCCTCGAATGCGATGTGGGGCGGGCGGTTCGCCGCTGGGCCGGATGCGATCATGGAAGCTATTAACGCTTCAATCGGATTCGACAAGCGACTGGCCGCTCAGGATATCGCGGGGTCTCGTGCCCACGCCGCCATGTTGGCCGCGCAAGGCATCTTAACTGATAGTGATGCCGAAGCCATTCGGGAAGGGCTGCTCACGGTCTTGTCAGAGATTGAAAAGGGCGAGTTCCAGTTTTCGACGGCGCTTGAAGATATCCATATGAACGTGGAATCGCGTCTGAAAGAGATCATTGGCGAACCAGCGGGTCGCTTGCACACGGGGCGGAGCCGGAACGATCAGGTGGCAACGGACTTTAAACTCTGGGTCCGTGATCAGTTTGACGCCGCCGAAGGGGCGCTTGTCGCGCTTATTCAAGCGCTTCTCGCGCAGGCCGAGGCTGGCGCCGAATGGGTCATGCCGGGTTTCACACACCTGCAAACCGCGCAGCCGGTCACATGGGGTCATCACATGATGGCCTATGTCGAAATGTTCGGGCGCGATCTGTCCCGGGTTCGGGATGCTCGTGCGCGGATGAACGAATCGCCCTTGGGCGCGGCAGCCTTGGCTGGCACGTCCTTTCCGATTGACCGTCACATGACAGCAGAAGCGCTAGGCTTTGACCGTCCGGCGGCAAACTCGCTTGACGCCGTGTCAGACCGTGACTTCGCGTTAGAGTTTCTATCCGTGGCCTCGATCTGCGCGATGCACCTGTCGCGGTTTGCCGAAGAGCTGGTGATCTGGTCCTCGGCCCAGTTCCGGTTTGTGACCCTGTCTGACCGCTTCAGCACCGGATCGTCGATCATGCCGCAGAAGAAAAACCCCGATGCGGCGGAATTGATCCGAGCCAAGATTGGTCGGATTTTTGGCGCGAATGTCGCGTTGATGACGGTGATGAAGGGTCTTCCGCTGGCCTATTCCAAGGACATGCAGGAAGACAAGGAACAGGTCTTTGATGCCGCTGACAACTGGATGCTGGCGCTGGCCGCGATGGAAGGCATGGTCAAGGATATGTCGGCCAACACCGAAAGCCTTGAAGCGGCGGCAGGTAGCGGATTTTCTACCGCGACCGATCTGGCCGACTGGCTGGTGCGCGCATTGAACATGCCGTTCCGTGATGCGCACCACGTCACAGGGGCCCTTGTGGCCATGGCGGAAAGCCGCGGATGTGATTTGCCGGACCTGTCATTGGATGACATGCAGTCGGTTCATACTAATATCACAGAAGATGTGTTTGGCGTTCTGGGCGTGCACAACTCGGTGGCCAGCCGTGTCAGCTATGGCGGAACGGCCCCCTCGGAAGTGCGCAAGCAGATCGCCCGTTGGAAGGATATTTTGGAATGAGAAAAGCTGTGATGCTGTTGGCCTTGGCTGCCCTGACCGCTTGTGGCGCGGATGGTGAGCCGGTGAAACCGACGGTCAAGACGCAAACCACGTTTGGCATGAATTCGGAAAGCGGATCGTTCAGCAGCTCGGCCATCACCTTTTTCTTCGGCGAAAAGAGCGAGTGATGCGCTGGCTGTTTCTGGCCCTCGCGGTCTGGGGGGCAATCCATCCGATGGCCTATTTCCTGAGTTGGTTTCAGGAAAACGGTTTTGACCTGATGGGCATGGTCGATGCGTGGCACGCCAATGATGCGGCCTCGGGGCTGGTGTGGGATTTAACCATTGCCGCGATTGCGTTGACCCTCTGGGTGCTGGTCGAAAGCATTCGTTGCAAGAACTGGTGGGGTCTGGTGGCTATTCCGGCGACGTTCTGTATCGGCGTGAGCTGTGGTTTGCCGCTTTACCTTTTCCTGAGGCGGCCCGAAGGCCGTGCTGTCTGACCGCCTCCGGCGGGGATATTTTTGGACAAAAGAAAGAGGGGGTATTTGCGCCCCCTTTTGCTTTTGATAAGAGACGGCAGATTTGCGCCCGAGGAGCCGTTATGGATCATTTCATCTACCGCGATGGCAAGCTGTTTGCCGAAGATGTCGACATCGCCGAAATCGCGGCGGAATTGGGGACGCCGTTTTACGTTTACTCAACAGCGACGCTTGAGCGGCATTTCCGTCTGTTCGACGAGGCGCTTGAGGGCGTGGATCATCTGGTCTGCTACGCAATGAAAGCGGCCAGTAATCAGGCGATTCTTAAGACGTTGGCAGCGCTTGGGGCTGGTATGGACGTTGTGTCCGGCGGCGAATACGCCCGTGCGATCGCAGCAGGCGTGCCGGGCGAGCGGATTGTTTTTTCGGGTGTCGGTAAGACCGAGGCCGAGATCGAAGGAGCGCTGACCGGCGGGATACGCCAGTTCAACGTTGAGTCCGAGCCCGAGATGGAGGTGATCAACGCGGTCGCTCTGCGTCTGGGCAAAGTGGCCCCGATCACCATTCGCGTGAACCCCGATGTGGACGCGAAGACCCACGCGAAAATTGCGACCGGCAAGTCCGAGAACAAATTCGGCATTCCGATCAGCCGAGCGCGAGAGGTTTATTCGCGCGCCGCCAAGCTGGCGGGGCTGAAGGTGATCGGCATTGACGTGCATATCGGTAGCCAGTTGACCCAGCTTGAGCCATTTCGCATGGCCTATCTGAAAGTCGCCGAGCTGACCGAAGCCCTGCGCGCTGACGGGCACGAGATTAGCCGTCTTGATCTGGGCGGTGGTCTGGGCATTCCATACACTCGTTCAAACGAGGCGCCGCCTTTGCCACTGGAATACGGCGCGATGATCAAAGAGACGCTGGGTCATCTAGGCTGCGAGATTGAAATTGAGCCGGGTCGCCTGATCGCCGGAAACGCGGGCTTGCTGGTGTCTAAGGTGATCTATGTGAAAGAGGGCGAAGATCGCCAGTTCATGATCGTAGACGCGGCGATGAATGACCTGATCCGCCCCGCCATGTATGAAGCGCATCACGACATTGATCCGGTGACCGAGGCAGAGGCAGGCATTGAGCAAGTGGCCTATGATATCGTCGGGCCGGTTTGTGAAACTGGCGATACGTTTGCCAAATCGCGTGTCATGCCGCCGGTTGAAGCGGGCGATCTGATCGCTTTCCGCTCTGCCGGAGCTTACGGTGCTGTCATGGCCAGCGAATACAACTCGCGCCCCTTGGTTCCCGAGGTGCTGGTCAAAGGGGACCAGTTCGGCGTGATCCGCCGCCGACCGACTGTGGAAGAGATGATCGCGCGGGACAATCCGCCCGACTGGCTGGATTAACGCGGGTTAATCCCTGCGACAAACCCGTCCATCCACGCCATCAGTCCGCTGGCTTTGCCGTCGACCCACAATCGTGCCTGATCAATCAGGGCGACGAAAGCATCAAGACCCGGCGCCAAAGGCGGAACAGCGCGGGCCAGGCCGTCGTGTGTGAAATACAGAGCGAATACTAGAAGGCCCGCGAACACCATGACTGTAAATCCGGAGCGGAACCCCGAGCTGCGTTTATGCAAGCGTTCCAGATCGTCCAGATCAATGCTGTCGCCTGAAGGGTCTGAATAGGCTTCCTCTGATGCGACAAGGCTAGAGTTCAATTCATCAACATCGGGCAAAACGCTTTTGCGAGATTGCTCCGCAGCGTCTTGCGCATCGCTGGATGTAAACGGGTTGCCCGCGCTGACGCCCCGCATACGCGCCATCCGCTCGCGGGTTTCGCGGGCGCGGCGTTCGTGATCGCTTTCCTCTTCGTCCACGATGCCGGCAAACGGCTTGTTCTGGGCTGGCCTTGGCTCACGGGCTGGCGAGGCTTCGTACTGGGGTTCCTCGGCAATGGGCTGCATGGCCTCGCGTTCCCGCGCCGCCTGTTCAAAGGCAGCCTCCTCTTGAAGGATTTCGGACACTTCAGGTGGAATGGCCTGACGCTCAAGCACAGGATCTTCCTGCGCCGAAGCCGCGCTGGCGGGTTCCTGAAACCATGTGTTGCCGCAGTCCGAACATTGCACATCGCGACCCGCCTCTGGGATCACGTTGTCCGGTACTTCATATTGTGCGTCGCAATTCGGACAGATTAGCCGCATTGTCGTCCCTGTTTTTTTTGCCTGCCAAGCCTACCGGCTTTGTTATTGTTGGTCTTCCGACACTATATGCTGTAAAGATTCACAGACAAAGTACAATCTTGAAACATAAAAAAACCGTTCGGGAATGCCGGACAGCAACAGGTGGCAAGGGACAAATCGGGTGATTCAGCTCAGGGAAGCGGGTTATTCCTATGGCGAGCGGGCTTTGTTCCGTGGTGTTGACCTTGAGATGGCCAGCGGGTCGTTCCATTTTCTTACGGGTCCGTCGGGTGTCGGCAAATCGACATTCCTAAAACTGTGCTACGGTGATTTGCGCCCCACCGAAGGTGATGTGACCCTGTTCGGGTCAAGCCTGCACGATATGGACCGCGATGATCTGGCGGCAGCGCGACGGAAAATCGGTGTTGTCCACCAAGATTGCCAGTTTCTGGATCATTTGTCTGTCGAGGAAAATATCGGTCTGCCTTTGGCCGTTGCAGAACAGGACCAGTTCAAATCGCAGGCCAATCTGAAAGAGCTGATCGGGTGGGTCGGCTTGGCACATCGCGCGAATGCTTTACCGCCGGAACTGTCCGGCGGGGAACGTCAAAGGGCGGCTTTGGCGCGGGCTGTGATTATGTCGCCCGACATTATTCTGGCCGACGAACCCACTGGAAACGTTGATTGGGAAATGTCGCAAAAGCTGCTGACACTGCTGGTCGAGTTGAACCGGATGGGCAAAACCGTTTTGGTGGTAACGCACGATCTGCAACTGATCCGCGCGGCCAAATCACAGGTGCAGGCGCGGGTGTTGCGTATCTCGGACCGGCAATTGCAACTGGCAGGGGCAGATTTGTGATGTCGGTCTTTGCGGATTTGTTTTCAGTGTTTCGAACAGGCGGGCAGTCGGATCGCGTGGTGCCTCCGACTGGCTATACGGCAACGCTGACCTTGTTCACATCGGGTGCTATGGCGTTTTTGGCTGTTTTTGCCTTGGCCCTGTCAATGGCCTCGGGGCGTCTGGCGGATCGTTGGGGCGAAGAACTGGCGAAAAGTGTGACGGTGCGCATATCGGCTCCGCTGGAACAGGTCGAACGGCAGACGAAAGCGACGGTCAGGGTGTTAGAGACCACAGCGGGCATTGCCACGGTTCGAGTGCTTAACACGGCCGAGCAACAAGCGCTTTTGGCTCCGTGGTTCGGACCGGATGTACCGATTGACGATTTACCCATCCCGAAACTTATCGAGGTCATAGAAACCGACGAAGGCTTTGATGCCGCGGGATTGCGATTGCGGCTTCAAGCCGAAGCTCCGGGGGCGGTGCTGGATGATCACACCCGTTGGCGCAAACCGTTAACCGTAGCTGCCGGGCGTTTGCGTGCGCTGGGTTGGGTGTCGATTGCGATTATCGGCGGGGCAACAGCCGCGATGATCACTCTGGCAGCAAATGCAGCGCTGGCCGCCAATCTTCAGGTGATCCGCGTGTTACGTCTGATCGGTGCAACAGACGGCTATATCGCCCGCGCCTTTGTGCGCCGATTTACCCTGCGGGCTTTGGGCGGGGCTTTGATCGGCACCATCATCGGCATGGGGGCTATTTTGATGCTGCCTCAGGCAACGGGCGACAGAATATTCCTGACCGGTCTTGGCTTTCAGCAGGCACAGTGGTTCATGCCGCTGATTATTCCGGTTTTGGCAGGCATTGTTGCCTTTTTCGCAACCCGGGCCGCTGCCCGCCGTACGTTAGGAAGGTTGTCCTGATGGGCTATGCAATCCAGTGGATACGCTCGCTTTTGTTTGTGGGGCAGATGTATCTGTCGATGTTGCTGGTTGGTCTGGCCTATGCGCCTTGGGCTTTGGTTTCGCGTCGTGGGGCTTATGCGGCGATTCACGCCTATTGCCGATGGGTGATGTGGACTGCAAGCTGGATGGTTGGCTTGAAAAGCGAAATCCGTGGCACACCTCCTACTGACGAGGTTTTGCTTGCACCGAAGCATCAAAGCTTCTTCGATATTATTCTAATCACCTCTGCCATTCCGACGCCTCGATTCATTATGAAGGCATCGCTTAAGCATGCCCCGGTTCTGGGCCAGTTCGCGCAGCGGATCGGCTGTGTGGCCGTCGATCGTGGCAAAAAGGCCGAGGCAATTCAGCAAATGGTCGAAGGGGTTACGGCTCCGAATGCGCCCAAGGGTCAGTTGGTGATTTACCCCCAAGGCACCCGTGTCGCTCCGGGGGCGAAGAAGCCGTTCAAAGTGGGGACGTTTGTTCTGTATAACGAAACTGGCCAAAAGGTGGTTCCAGCGGCTACCAATGTTGGCGTCTTTTGGCCCCGCTATGGTATTTACCGCAAGCCCGGTTTGGCTGTGGTCGAGTTTCTGGACCCCATAGAACAGGGGCTTGAGCGCGACGCCTTTATGAAGCGACTTGAGAGCGAAGTTGAAACCGCGTCGAACAAGTTAATGCGTGAAGCGGGGTTTGATCTGGATGCAGTACGTCACTGACATTGCCGAGTTAGAGGCGCTTTATGGCGCGCCCGCGCCAGCTTCCATCGCCAAAGTGGTGCATGAGCTGACACCGCTTTATCGCAAATGGATCATGGCATCGCGGTTTTGCGTGGTGTCCACCGTGGGCCCGTCCGGCACCGACGGTAGCCCGCGCGGCGATGGCGGGCCGGTGGTGCGCGAGATTGACAGCCAAACTTTGGCAATGCCCGACTGGCGTGGGAACAACCGTATGGACACGCTTCGGAATATCGTCGAGGACGGGCGGATATCGCTGATGTTTATGGTTCCGGGATCAACCACGGTCGTGCGACTGAATGGATTGGCAAAAGTTTCTGTTGCGCCTGAACTTGTCCAGAGTTTTGAGCAAAAAGGCCGGAATCCACGTTCTGTGATCGTGATCCGGATCGGAGAGATTTATACCCAATGCGCCCGTGCACCAATGAGAGCGGAATTGTGGAACGAAATGTCTGCCCCGTCGGGTTTGCCCTCGGTTGGCGAGTTGCTGGCAGAGGCTAGTGGCGGGGCGCAGGGCGGCGCGGATTATGACGCCGAATGGCTGCCCCGTGCCAAATCCACCATGTGGTAAGCGCGCTGGTTGTGCTGGGTTGATGACAGACGCCCATTGATCGCCTATCCTGTGGTCAAAGAACCGCCAAAGCGGTCACGATACAGGAGCAGTCATGCAGTTTTTCACCGACCTCGGGTCCAGATATCTGGACTACGCCGCTGATGTCTTTCTGGTGCTTTTTGACCCGACGCAGCGGATATTCTGGCTGTATCTGCTGACCTCGGCGATTTTTGCCTATTTCGTCTACCGTCATGGTGCGCGCAAAATGCAGCGGGACGGGCATGGCGAAGACGCCCCGAAAAGCTTTATCGGCTATCTCTTTCCCAAACAGGTTTGGGTGCATCCGTCGGCCTGGCTGGACGTGCGGTATTTCTTTTTCCACAAGTTGATCGGTCATTTCCTGATCTTCGGTTTGCTCATGATGATGATGGGGCAATCTTTCAGCTGGATTACGGGAGAATCCCTTCTTGAGTTCATCAACCGCACAGCCGATGTGACAAGCCCTTGGTGGGTCTCGGTCGTTTACATGCTGGTGGTGATTGCGGTTATTGATTTCGTCGGATTCTATATTCACTACCTGCAGCACAAAATCCCGATCCTGTGGGAATTCCACAAGGTGCACCACAGCGCCGAGGTGATGCACCCGATGTCAAACTTCCGCGAGCATCCGATCGACAATCTGGCCTATCAGGCTTTTACAGGCTTGGGCTACGGGATTAGCATGGGGGTGATGGCAAATATTCTGGGGCACCTGCCGCCGATGCCGTCGCTGTTGGGTGTGCCGGTGCTGATGTTCGCTTTCAACATATTCGGCTACAATTTGCGTCACTCGCATATCTGGCTGAAATGGCCCGGAGTGTGGTCCAAGGTCTTTCCGTCGCCCGCGCATCACCATGTCCACCATTCGATGCATCCTGATCATTTCGACAAAAACTTCGCCTTCATTTTTCCGGTGTGGGACGTGCTGTTCGGCACCTACATCATGCCGGATGACAACCGCGACGTGAAGTTCGGTGTGGCGGGGATGAAGTCTATGGAGATGGATTCCTGCTGGAAGCTTTATTGGATTCCGTTCCGCAAAGCGGGGCGAAGATTGACGAAGCCAAAGAAGGCTGTACGCTCTAAACCCTAGGGTATAGCTTTAGGATGGTGCACCGAAGTAGGGTTGTTTGCTTTTTTGCAGTCGTCCTTTGACAATTCATCCGGCTATGTGATGTGAAAATGAATGGCAGTTTGCTGATATACGCGCCGGTTCCGGTGTTTCGCTGTGATGGGGACCTTTTTTTGAAAATCAGGCGATGGTCGGGCTGCGCCGCTGGGCCGAGAACTTTGACCACATCAGCGTGATGATGCCCGTGCGCGACGAGACGACACCCGAAGGTTGGTCAAAACCGGACGAGGGCAATCGCTTGCCTGAAAACATGTCGCTTGACTTGCTCCCGACCGCCTATCGACCAGACCACTTTTTGCGGCGCTATTCCGAAACCCGCCGCCGGATTGAAGCGTTGATTGATCGCAACGACTATCTGTCGTTTTCTATTGGCGGGCTGTTTGGCGATTGGGGCGCTGTCGGAGGTTTTGCCGCCAAGGCAAAGAAACGCCCGTTTGCCGTTTGGGCCGACCGCGTCGAATCCGAGGTGACACGACGCAATCGGACTGAGGGCGCGTTCAAGCGGCGCCTGCAGGCGCACTTGTACCATAAGCCGATGCTGTTGTTGGAACGGGCGGTGATCCAACGGGCAGAGCTTGGGTTGTTCCACGGGCGTGAAACCTATGAAGCCTATGCACCGTATTCCGGAAATCCGCATATCGTTCACGATATTTTGCTGGAAAAATCCGATCATATTCCCTCGGACATGCTTGCACAGAAAATTCAGGACTGTGCATACGGTCCTTTGAAAATCGTCTTTGCCGGTCGCGCAGACCCTATGAAAGGCCCGTTGGACTGGGTGGCGGTTTTGGAAAAACTGGACGCGATGGGCGTGGATTTCACCGCAACTTGGCTGGGCAACGGCGAGCGGTTTGGCGACATGCAAACCCGGGTCGCGCAGGCCGGGCTTTCAGATCGTGTTTCGCTGCCGGGGTTTGTGACTGACCGCCAATATGTGCTGGATGTGCTGCGCGATGCACATATCCATATGTTCTGCCACAAAACACCGGAAAGCCCGCGAAACCTGATCGAGGCGTTGATTTCCGGTACGCCAATTGTGGGATATGACAGCGCCTATCCGCGCGATCTGATCCTCGAGAATAATGGCGGAGAGCTGACGCCGCTAAACGATGTTGGTGCTTTGGCCCAGCAGGTGGCGGCGCTGGCCAATGATCGCGGGCGTTTGGCCAGGCTGATCGAAAATTCCTACAGGGATGGGGCCTATTTCAGTTCCGAGGCAGTCTTCAAGCACCGCAGCGATCTGATCAAAGAGCACCTGCCGCGGCCCGCTGGGGGCTAAAAGCGCGCGCCTGCGGGATCAGACCTATGGCGCGCGGCTTTGCATGTTTTCCGATCGGGCTTTCGCCCGATGGATTTGAGTATTTTAGGTAAGATGAAGTCAGTAGGTGACTTTTTTCGGAGCACCGGTCGACATATCCGTGCCCATGTGGGGCTTTTTGGCGGTTTTCCATGCGCCAAAGCCGCCTTCCATATGGGCGATCTGTTTGAAGCCGCCGTTTTCAATGGCCAGTTTGGCGACACGGCCCGAGCGCATGCCAGAACCGCAGTGGAACACGATGCGCTTGTCGGACTGACCGGGAAGTTTGTCGGCACAGAAAAATGACATAGGCAGCAAAAGCGCGCCTTCGATATGTTCGAACATGAATTCTTGCGGGGTACGCACGTCGATCAGGACGATCTCGTTCTTGTCAAAAGCTTCTTGAACCTCGTCTACTGTCCAGGTTTCCAGAGTGGCGTCGCCAATGTGTTCCGTTTTCATATCCTGTCCTTTTCATAAAAAACCGCGTTCCCCTTAGATGGGAGAACGCGGCGGTAAAACAAGTGCAAAACCTGGAATATTTATCAGGCACCCGAGTCGATGATTGCTTTGGCAAGAATCGGAACGGTCTGCTGGTTCAGGCCTGCGATGTTGATGCGCGAGTCGCCGACCATGTAGATGCCGTGCTCGGTTTTCATTTTCTCGACCAGTTCAGGGGCGATACCCAGCCGCGAGAACATGCCGCGGTGCTGGCCCACAAACGCGAAGCGGTCAGAACCTGAGAGACGCTGAAGCTCGCCGGCCAGTTGTTCACGCAGACCCAGCATCGAGATACGGACTTCTTCCAGTTCGGCCTGCCAATCGGCGCGTAGTGCATCGTCGTTCAGGATTGTGCTGACCAGACGGGCACCGTGGTCGGGCGGGAACGAATAGTTCTGGCGGTTCAGGTGGGCCAATGCGCCTTGGGTGACTTTCTGAGTTGCATTGGTTTCGTTGATCGCCATCAGGATGCCCGTGCGTTCACGATAGATGCCGAAGTTCTTCGAGCAGCTGGCTGCGATCAGGGTTTCCGGCAGAGAGGTGGCGATCAGGCGCACGCCAGCGGCGTCTTCTTCCAGACCGTCGCCAAAACCCTGATAGGCGATATCGATCATCGGGGTCGCGCCGGTTTCTTGCAGTACGTTCACGACTTCCTGCCATTGGATCAGGTTCAGGTTGGCGCCTGTCGGGTTGTGGCAGCAGCCGTGCAGCAGGACCAGATCGCCCTTTTTCGAGGTTTTCAGGTCTTCGATCATCGCGTCGAAATCAACCCCGCAGGTCGCTTCGTCGAAATAGCGGTAGGCGATGGTTTCGATGTTCAGATGCTTCAGAATCGTCACGTGGTTCGGCCATGTCGGGTTCGACACGAAGACGCGCCCCGACGGGTTGGCCATTTGCAGCAACTCAAACGCCTGACGTACAGCGCCGGTGCCGCCGGGGGTGGCAACGGCCGAAATACGGTCGCGTTCAATCGAGCCGCCAAGGACCAGCTTGATCATGGCGTCCGAGAACGCCGGATCACCGGCCAGACCGACATATGATTTCGAGGTTTGCTCTTCCCAGACTTTCATCTCGGCGGCTTTGATCGCGCGCATGACGGGGGTGACGCCTTCGGCGTTTTTGTAAACGCCGACGCCAAGGTCGATCTTGGTGTCGCGCGGATCAGCGGCATATTCCTGCATCAAGGCGAGGATTTTGTCAGCGGGAAGCGGTTTAAGGTTGGTAAGCATTAGGTGTCTCCGGTGGCGACGGGCAGGGTGGGGAAGGCCCCCCATTCGGCCCAGGACCCGTCGTAAAGGGCGTGGTCTTTCTTGCCGATGCGTTCAAGGGCAAGGTTGATGATCGCGGCGGTTACGCCTGATCCGCAAGAAGTGATAGCAGGTTTCGACAGGTCCACTCCGGCGGTTTCAAAGGCGGACTTAAGCCCGCCGACATCCTTCATGGTTCCGTCTTCATTCAGAAGCTCGGTGAACGGTACGTTCTTCGATCCGGGTATGTGACCCGAGCGTAGCCCTTCGCGCGGTTCAGGCACGTCACCGCGAAAGCGCGCTGCCGAGCGGGCGTCGATGATTTCGTGGTCTTTCAACTTGGCCGCGGATGAAACTTGCGTAACATCTTTAACCAGCCCGTTGTGGCGCTGTACGGTCATGTGACGGTCGCGGATGATCGGGGGCATGTCTTCGGTCGGATGGCCCTCGGCAACCCATTTTTGAAATCCGCCATCCAAAACGGCGACGTCTTTTTTTCCCATCAGGCGGAACAGCCACCAGACGCGCGCTGCCGAGAAAATTCCAGCACCATCATAGACAACGATCTGATGGCCGTCGCCCACGCCCAACGCCCGCATGCGGGACATGAATTTTTCAACCGGCGGCACCATATGCGGCAGTTCCGAGCGCTGATCGCTATTGTCGTCGATGTCGAAATATCGCGCGCCGGGGATATGTGCGGCGTCATATTCAGCCTTACCGTCGCGGTTCATGTTGGGCAGATACCAAGAGGCGTCCAGAATCCGAAGATCGGGGTATTTCAGATTTTTCGCCAGCCAATCTGTTGAAACAAGTGTTTGCGGATCGTCCTGCATCATGGAATCCCCCTGAGTTTCGGTTCAATCCTTGCCTACAACCAGCCCCTCTTAAGGGCAAGCCTCACTCGCCATGGCGAAGCAATCTTTGCTTCTGACGGTTCCAGTCGCGTTTGGCTTCGGTCGCACGTTTGTCGGCGTTTTTCTTGCCCTTTGCGATCCCGATTTTCAGTTTCGCTATGCCCTTGTGGTTGAAGTAAAGAACAAGGGGCACAAGAGTCATGCCCTTGCGCTGTGTGTCTGACCACAAGCGAGCCAAATCCTTGCGCGAGACAAGCAGTTTGCGGCGGCGGCGTTCTTCGTGCGGAAATGTTTTGGCCTGCTCGTAGGGGGCGATGTAGCAGTTCACCAGCCACAGCTCTCCGTCTTCGACGGCGGCATAGCTTTCGGCAATATTGCCGCCGTTTTTCCGCAGAGACTTCACTTCAGAGCCGACAAGGATGATGCCGCACTCCAGATCGTCCTCGATGGCATAGTCATAGCGAGCGCGACGGTTTTCCGCGATCACTTTGTAGTTTGGGTCTGACTTTGGTTTGGCCATTGGTCCAGTTTTCTGCCCGCTTCAGTACGAAACGGGCTGTTGTCAGTTCAAAGGATGCCCGCGTGTTGCATCGCTGCTTTGATCGCAGCCTTGGTACCATCGGTCAGTCCGACTAAAGGCAGGCGGACCTCTTCGCTACACATGCCCAGCAGGGACAGGCCGTATTTTGCGCCAGCAAGACCCGGTTCGATAAAGATCGCTTCATGCAGAGGCATCAGGCGGTCCTGATACTCAAGCGCTTTGGCGTAGTCACCGGCCAAGGTTGCTTCTTGGAATTCGGCGCAAAGCTTTGGTGCGACGTTCGCGGTGACCGAGATGCAGCCGACGCCACCGTGGGCATTGAAGCCCAATGCTGTCGCGTCTTCACCAGACATCTGAACGAAATCCGCACCACAGGCTGCGCGCTGTTGCGAAACGCGGGCAATATCACCGGTGGCGTCTTTGACGCCGATGATACGCGGCAGTTTGGCCAGTTCACCCATTGTGTCGGGCTTCATGTCGATGACTGAACGACCCGGAATGTTGTAGATCACGATCGGCAGGTTGCTGGCGTCATGCAGCGCGGTGAAATGCGCGATCAGACCGGCAGCGGTGGGCTTGTTGTAATACGGGGTCACAACCAAAGCTGCATCTGCGCCAACACTTTCCGCGTGCTGGATCAGGCGGACACCTTCAACGGTGTTATTCGAGCCCGCACCTGCGATCACAGGAATGCGGCCAGCGGCGGCTTTGACCACCTCTTCAATGACCAATTCATGCTCGCGGTGGCTGAGCGTCGGGCTTTCGCCGGTGGTGCCGACCGGAACCAGCCCGTGGCTGCCTTGGTCGATGTGCCACTCTACCAGTTTCTTGAGCGTATCCAAATCCAGCTCGCCGTCTTTGAACGGCGTGACCAATGCGGGAAAAGATCCTTTGAACATGATACGCTCCTTGAGTTGTTGCGCCCCTTCGGGCCTTCGATTCGATGCGCGGACACTAGCCGCCCAAACCCCCTCTGCCAAGTTTGTGAGTTGTGCCATGGAACATCGCGGGTATGGTGGCGCTGTCTATCGGTATTTGGGGCTGAAATTGCAAGTCGTTCTGCGTGGTTTACTAAGTCTTCTGGTACTTTTGTGCACCGTTTTTTCCGGGGCGTCGATAGCGCAGACGCCGGCGCTGGAACGGGCTTTGGTTGAAATGCGGGCGTACCGCTGGGACATGGCCCTTGAAATCGCCGAACAAGACGGACAGATGGCCCGCGATATCATCGAGTGGCACCGCCTGCGTGCAGGGCACGGGACCTATGAAGAGGTCAAAGACTTTTTAGACCGTCGGCCCGATTGGCCTGGTCTGGATTTGATGCGAAAGAACAGCGAGAAAACGTTGGTCGGGCGTAGCGGGGCCGAGGTGTTGGCGTATTTCGATCAAACCGAGCCTCAGACACCAACGGGGGCGATCCTGTTGGCGCAGTCATTGAGACGAACGGGAAGGGAAGAGCAGGCCGCGGGTTTGATTTCCGATGTGTGGGTCCGTCAACCAATGAGCGATACCGAGTTTCAGGCAATCACCAAACAGTTTGCAACTGTCATTCAGCCCCTTGTGACCGAACGTTTGGATAGCATGTTATGGCAGGCCAACCACCCCGAAGTTACTCGCCTGTTGCCAATGGTTGATGGCGGGTGGCAGGCACTGGCCAATGCGCGGCTTGCTCTGCGCGATGACAAAGACGGCGTCGATGCGCTTATCGCTGCCGTTCCGGCTGCTTTGCGCGACCACCCGGGACTTGCCTATGAGCGGTTTAAATGGAGGTTGCGGCGCGGGCGCAACGACGAGGCGCAGCAGATGTTGCGCACTCAAAGCGTCTCGGCTGCCGCATTGGGCAAGCCCGAGTACTGGGCCGCTGATCGCCGCAATATGGCGCGGGGGTTGATGTGGGACGGGCACGAGGATCTGGCCTATGAACTGGCCGCCAACCATCACCTGACGACCCCTGATGCGGACTATGCCGATCTGGAGTGGATCGCGGGTTACGTGGCCCTGAAGCAAAAGAACGATCCCGCGACGGCGGTTGGGCACTTTGCGCATTTGCTGGATGCTGTGGACGGTCCGATCTCGTTGGCGCGGGCGGGATATTGGCTGGGTCGGGCTTATGCCGTGCAGGGTAAACAGGATGCGGCCCGTTTGGCCTATGAACAGGCCGCTGTACACAGCACCGCCTTTTACGGCTTGCTGGCAGCCGAAGCACTGGGGCGGGTGCCGCAATTCAACCACGCTTCGATCCCGCAAGACGCTTGGCGCAGCGCGGCCTTCACGCGCGCCTCGACCTTTCAGGCGGGTCTGATTTGTCTGGCTTTGGACGAACTGTATCTGGCAGAACGGTTCTTTGTGCAGCTTTCAGAGTCTCTGGATGACACTGAACTGACCAAGCTTAGCCAGATGCTGGAACAGATGAACCAGCCGCATCTGGCGCTGCGGGTTGCCAAACACGGGGTCCGCATGGGCGAGCTGTCGCTTGAGGCCTATTTCCCGATCCACCCGATGTCCGCCTATAAACTGCCGGTGAGCCCCGAACTGGTGATGTCAATTGCCCGTCGGGAAAGCGAATTTGACCCCGAGGCTGTCAGCCGTGCCGGAGCCAAAGGTCTGTTGCAGCTCATGCCCGGTACCGCCAGTCAGATGGCGAAACAGCTGGGTTTGCCCGATGACAACCAGCGTCTGGTGACCGATTGGAAATACAACGCGGCGCTGGGCAGCGCCTATCTGGCCGAATTGGTCCAGAGGTTCGACGGTAATGTGGTGTTGGTCGCGGCAGCCTATAATGCCGGACCGAACCGTGCTGCGGAATGGGTGGAAACCTTCGGCGATCCCAGAACTTCGCGGTTGGATATCGTCGATTGGATCGAGTCGATCCCCTACCGCGAAACCCGCAATTACGTCATGCGGGTTTCGGAAAGCCTGCCTGCATATCGGGCGCGTTTGGGTATTACTCCGCCGTCCAGCACGTTTTCAGAGGAACTGGCCGGATCAACGCTTTACGCGCTCGCGCCATAAGGTGAACAAACCGGCGCAGACCACAACCGCGGCACCGATGGCGACGTTCAGCTCTAGGGTTTCGCCGAAGAACGTGATCCCGAAGAAGGACGCAAAGACCAGTTGCAGATAGGCAAAGGGTTGCACTGCGCTGGCCTCGGCCACTTCATAGGTTTTGATCAGGGTGAAATGCCCCGTTGCGCCGGTCACACATAGGGCGGCCATCCAGACCCAATCTGTGGCTGTCATCGGCTCCCAGAACCAGATGCCGACGGCTGTGATGGCCACGGCTCCGACGGTGCCGGTCCAGAAGAACGAGGTGTTGGCGTTGTCTTTGCGGGCGGCAAAACGGGTTAACAGACCATAAAGCGCGAAGAGCAAGGCAGAGATCAGCGGTACGATAGCAGCGGGTGAAAACACCCCAAAGCCGGGTTCCAGGATGATCAGCACGCCGACGAAGCCGATGCCGATAGCGGCCCAGCGTTTCCATCCAACAGCCTCGCCCAAAACAGGGCCGGACAGCGCGGCAATCAACAGCGGGTAGCTGGTAAAGACCGCATGGCTTTCGACAAGACCCAGAAGCGTAAAGGCCAGAACCATGACGCAAATTTCTACCACAAGGATCAGCGCCCGCGTAATTTGAAGCATAGGCTGCGAGGTGCGCGCGGCGTTGCGCAGCCCACCGGCTTGGCGGCTGGTGATGGTCATCACAAAAGCGGCAAAGAACCAGTAGCGGATCATCACAACCATCAGCACGTTGTATTCCCCTGCTAAATGACGCGAGATACCGTCTTGCAGGGCAAAGATGAAGGTCGTGACAATCATCAGGATGACGCCCAGTCGGGCATTGGTGCTGCTCATTCAGGTGACTTTCTGGCAATGGTCATATGACGTTTGCGGCCGTAGCCTTTGATACGCTCAACTGTAAAGCCGGCATCCGAAAGGGCGCGCCGAACGGCCCCTGCGGCTGTGTATGTGGCGACTGATCCGTCTGGTTTTGTGTGATCGAATACCGCCTGCATCAAGTCGGCTTGCCACAGCTCGGGGTTTTTGGCAGGCGAAAATCCGTCAAGGAACCAAGCATCAAAACTGTCTTGGTGGCGCGGCACGGTTTGACGGGCGTCACCGACAATCATGCGAAAGTGCAGCGTGTCTGTGACCAGTTCGGTCTGCCCGTCCTGCATCGCCGTAAGAAGGTGGTCGGCCAAAGCCGGATCGACCGGAAACTTGGCCAGACTGCGTGCCATGTCTTGGGCAGTCATCGGGAATGCCTCGAAACTGGTGAAATGCAGCTGACCTTTTTGGCCGCTTTCGATCCATGCCTGCCATGCGGCAAGCAGATTTAGGCCGGTACCAAACCCCAACTCTCCGATATGAAACCCGTCGCCAAACCGTTCGGGCAGGTCATTGCCAGTCAGAAACACATGCCGTGTTTCTTCCAAGCCGTTCTCGAGCGAGAAATACGGGTCGTCAAATTGTGTAGAAACGGGCACGCCGTTTTCGTGCCATTCAAGCTTGGCCGACTGGTGTTGCATCCACAGAGTCCGTAAGGAGAACAAATCTGACGGGACCATGAAATGCTGGAAGGGTTTTGGCAATGGCTGATGTTACAATTCGGGGTGCGGGAATATTCGGCCTGTCCATTGCTTGGGCCTGTGTAGAGCGCGGCGCGAAGGTTGCTGTTGTTGATCCGAACGGTACGGGATCCGGCTCTAGCGGTGGTTTGGTTGGCGCACTGGCACCACACACCCCCGAAAACTGGAACGAGAAGAAAGCCTTTCAGTTCGACAGCCTGATCATGGCCGAGGATTTCTGGAAGCATGTGGATGAGGTCTCGGGGTTTACATCCGGCTACCTTCGCAGTGGACGCTTGCAACCCGTGCCGAACGATCATGCTTTAGAGCTGGCACATCAGCGGGCGGAAAGCGCCAAGACGTTGTGGCAAGGCAAGGCCGCGTGGAACGTCTGCAAGGCGGATCAGTTCGGGGACTGGGCACCGCAAACTCCGACGGGGTGGTTGATCCACGACACGCTGACCGCACGCATGTTCCCGCGGTTGGCGGGGGCATCGATTGTGCAGGCATTAAGGCGTCGCGGGGTTGAGGTGGTCACTGATGCACCGGATCAGGGCAAAGTCATCTGGGCGACCGGATACAATGGTCTTTTGGAAATGTCCGAACAGCGAGGTCGCTTGGTTGGGACCGGCGTCAAAGGGCAGTCGGCATTGCTGGCGTTTGATGCGGCAGAGAAGCCCCAGCTTTTTGCAGATGCCCTGCACATCGTCCCGCATAAAAACGGCACAGTGGCCATTGGCTCCACCAGCGAGCGCGAGTTTGACGATCCGTCCTCGACCGATGCGCAATTGGATGACGTGCTGGATCGCGCATTCACGGCGTTTCCGGTGCTCGAAGGGTCCAAAGTCATCGAACGCTGGGCGGGTGTCCGCCCCCGCGCTAGAACCCGTGCCCCGATGATTGGGGAACATCCCTACAAGCCCGGTCAGTTCGTCGCTAACGGAGGCTTCAAAATAGGTTTCGGAATGGCCCCGAAGGTGGCGCAGGTCATGGCTGATCTGGTTTTGGAAGGCAAAGACACTATCCCCGACAGCTTCCGCCCCGAGGCAAATCTTTAGGCGCAGGCGGTTGCCTCGACGCACAGCCGCCCGTCGGCACCGCGCACCCAGAGGAATTCGTCTTTCTGGCAGAACGAAACCGTTTCCCCGCACATCACGGGCGATTTGGCACGGAACTCGAACCGGCTGAGGCTGCCGAACGTGTCGCTGGCCAAAAGCATCAGGGTTTGCGCCAGCAAAGGTCCGTGGACCACCAGATTGTCGTAGCCTTCCACATTGCGGCAGTAGTCCAGATCGTAGTGGATGCGGTGGCCATTGAAGGTCAGCGCCGAGTAGCGGAACAGATCGGTTGATGTGAAGCTGCGAGTTCGGCAAATCGTTTCATCGGTCGCGGCGTCCAGCGAGGCGACCTTTGGGGCGCTGGGATCAGGATCGTTCAGGTAGACCAGATCCTGAAGGTCGGTGACACAAAGCTCTCCGTTCTGATGGATCTCGTGTTTCAGTTTTACAAAGCCCATTGGCCCACGTTTTCCGTGCTTGATTTCCGCGCTTTCAAGCGACGAGGTTTTTTGGGCGGGCTCTCCTGCGACCAGTGGTTTTTGAAACCTTAATTGCCCGCCAGCCCACATGCGGCGCGGCAGTCCCAGATCGGGGATCAGACCATCCTGCCCGACGGCAGGGTGCCCGTCGCGCCCTAATGCGCCGTTGGGTTTGGGATCCCAGAAATAGATCTGGTGGAAAAACGGCGGTAGTTCCTGCGCGACGACGTACTGGTCAATGCCCAAAAGGATGCACAAAGCATTTGCGCGGGCAGGGTCTAGCGGGTCGGTAATGGTCGGGTTAGTGTCCATTCCGGTTGGTTATCAAACAACACAGTGTGAGGTAAATACCATGCCACCAAAACTGACGTCATTGGACCATCTGGTGCTGACGGTGCGCTCTATTGATGAAACAGTCGCGTTTTATCAGGGCGTTTTGGGGATGAACGCAAAACAGTTTCCGGCCGCAGACGGAACGGTTCGATGGGCTTTGTCCTTCGGTCAACAGAAAATCAACCTGCATGAAAGCGGGTCGGAGTTTAAACCCCATGCTGAAACGCCCGTGCCCGGATCGGCTGATTTGTGTTTTCTATCGGATACCGAGTTATCAGATTGGCAGGGTCATTTGGATCACCATGGCGTTGCGGTGATTGAGGGACCGGTTGCGCGGTCAGGTGCGATGGGGCCAATCCGATCAATCTATATCCGTGATCCGGACAAGAACCTGATCGAGATTGCGAACACGGTTTGACGGCGATAATCCACCAAAAAAGGTCGGTGTTACAGGTTTGAAACCAAATGTGCCTTGGGGTCTTCGACGTTTGCAGGCAAGAGAAGGGTCAGGAAAACAAGGCTGGGAAATGCTCGTTAATCAAGTTAGACGGGGTGGGAATTAATTGAGCACTGATTTGAATATGCGTTTATCACTGATTGTCCTGGCCGCTGGTCAAGGAACGCGGATGAAATCCGCACTTCCGAAAGTTCTGCACGAGGTCGCTGGCGCTTCGCTTGTGTCACATGCGATCCGTTCGGCTGATGAGCTTACACCGGAACGTATTGTTGTGGTTGTAGGTCACGGGGCGGAAAAGGT